>DATMHD010000242.1:0-5772 GCA_035555075.1 Sphingomicrobium sp.
GAGCGAGGAGAAGGGGAGGTTCCGGTTTCTCCATGTCTCCACGGACGAGGTCTACGGCTCTCTCGGGAGCGAGGGGCTCTTCAGCGAAGAGACGCCTTACGATCCAAGCTCCCCTTATTCGGCGTCGAAAGCTTCGTCGGACCATCTCGCAAAGGCCTGGCACCGGACCTACGGCTTGCCCGTGGTCGTTTCGAACTGCTCGAACAATTATGGCCCCTATCATTTCCCGGAAAAGCTGATCCCGCTGACCATCCTCAATGCGCTCGAGGGGGAGCGTCTGCCGGTCTACGGGAAAGGCGAGAATGTCCGCGACTGGCTTTACGTCGAGGATCATGCTCGCGCGCTCGATCTCATCGCCGAAAGGGGACGCCCCGGCGAGACATACAATGTCGGCGGCGGCAACGAGCGTCGCAATATCGATGTCGTCCAGAGGATCTGCAGGGTGCTGGACGAGCTGGCGCCATCAAATCGTCCTCGCGAGGAGCTGATCGAATTCGTGACCGATCGTCCGGGCCACGATGCCCGCTACGCGATCGATGCAACGAAGCTCGGAACAGAGCTTGGCTGGCAAGCGCTTGAGAGTTTCGACACCGGGATCGAAAAGACCGTCCGCTGGTACCTTGAAAACGACTGGTGGTGGCGCCCCTTGCGGGAACGCTACAAGGGCGAGCGGCTCGGCCTGCTCAATTCCGCGAAAGGTTAACCTCCTTGCGCATCGTTGTGACCGGACGTGACGGGCAGGTCGTTCGTTCGCTGTGCGAACGGGCGGTGGGCCGCGCCGTTGAAGTCGTGCCGATTGGCCGGCCCGAGCTCGACCTTTCCATGCCGGCCGATGCAATCATTTCGGCAATTGCTGCCAGGAGGCCGTCGATCATCGTCTCTGCGGCGGCCTACACCCAAGTCGACAAGGCCGAGAGCGAGCCCGAGCTTGCGGTTACAGTGAACGCAGACGGCCCGCGGGCTCTTGCCGAGGCCGCCCGTCATCTCGATGTTCCGCTCATCCAGCTTTCGACCGATTACGTGTTCGACGGCTCTAAATCGTCGCCCTATGTCGAGACGGACCCCACCAATCCCCAAGGGATCTACGGCGCCTCCAAGCTGAAGGGGGAAGAGGCGGTTCTTGCAACGCACCCCGACAGCGCGGTCCTTCGAACGGCCTGGGTCTACAGCCCGTTCGGTGCCAATTTCGTCAAGACCATGTTGCGTCTCGCGGGCGAACGCGACGAAATCGCGGTTGTTGCTGACCAGCGTGGCAATCCGACGAGTGCGCTCGACATCGCCGACGGAGTTCTTGCAGTGGCGAAAAATCTCGTTGGCAATCCCGATCCGGAGCTTCGAGGCATCTTTCACATGACGGCGGACGGGGAGGGAAGCTGGGCCGAGTTGGCCGATGCAGTCTTTGAAGCATCGGCTAAGGAGCGCGGCCCTTCTGCGAGGGTCAGACCCATCAGCACCAGCGATTATCCGACACCTGCGCGGCGTCCTTCGAACTCGCGACTCGACTCCTCCAAGCTTGCCACAACGCACGGGGTTCGATTGCCGGCTTGGCGGCAATCCGTGACAGAGGTTGTGAAACGCCTCATACGAGATGGCGCATGAGGGACTTTGATTGATGAAGGGAATTATTCTTGCGGGCGGAAGCGGGACGCGCCTGTTTCCGATGACGCTTGCCGTATCGAAGCAACTTCTGCCGGTCTACGACAAGCCCCTCGTATATTACCCGCTGACGACCCTGATGCTCGCGGGCATCCGCGACGTTCTCGTCATCACCACGCCTCACGATTCGCCGCTCTTCCGCCAGTTGCTCGGAGACGGATCGCAGTGGGGGATGAAGATCTCCTACGCGGTGCAGCCGGAGCCCAAGGGCCTGGCGCAGGCGTTTACGATCGGCGCCGATTTCGTCGCTGGCGGTCCCTCCTGCCTGGTCCTTGGTGACAATATTTTCTTCGGGCATGGGCTGCCCGAAGTGCTCGATAGGGCTCGCAGTCGTCGCTCGGGCGCGACCGTATTTGCTTATCATGTGGCGGATCCCGAGCGCTACGGAGTGGTCGACTTCGATGAGGAGATGCGCGCGCTCAGCATCGAAGAGAAACCCGACGCCCCCAAGTCGAACTGGGCCGTTACCGGTCTTTATTTCTATGACGAGCAGGTCGTCGATATCGCGTCGAACATCCAGCCGTCGGCACGGGGCGAACTCGAAATCACTGACGTCAACCGGGCGTATCTCGAGAAAGGCCAGCTAAAGGTCGAGGTCATGGGTCGGGGCTACGCGTGGCTCGATACCGGGACGCCCGACAGTTTGCTCGAAGCTGCGGAGTTTGTCGGCACGCTCGAAAAGCGCCAAGGGACGAAAATCGCATGTCCCGAGGAAATCGCCTTTCGCATGGGCTTCATCGACGTCTCCCAGATGGAATCGGTCGTCGCAAAACACGGCAAGTCGGATTATGCGACCTATCTGCGGCAGGTCCTGAAGGAAGGCGGCTGATCTCGCCGCCCAAGAATTGACCGAGCTCCTTCCCGATCTTCGAGGCGTGACGCTGGTGGCGATCACCAGCGTCGCGCTTGAGCCGACCCTGGAGGCACTGGCTGTTTCCATGGCCCGCGCACGCTTCGGCAAAGTTGTCCTGCTTACCGATCAGCCCCGTCATTCTGGAGCTGATCCCCGGATCGACTGGCGGCGGATCGGGCGACTTTCGTCCCGGCGCGACTTTTCGCGGTTCATGCTCCAGGGCCTCGCCGCCCACATCGAGACGGATCACGCCCTGTGCGTCCAGTGGGATGGATTTGTGCTCGACGGCGCAAGGTGGAACGACAGCTTTCTGGACTTCGACTATATCGGCGCGCCCTGGCCTCATTTCGCAGACGGGCACAACGTTGGGAACGGCGGCTTCTCGCTTCGCTCACGGCGCTTGCTCGAAGCCTGTGCAGGCCTGCCGTTCGACGGAACTCAGGCGGAGGACATTGTCATTTCGCGGCTCTGCCGGCCGGCCCTCGAGCAGCTTGGAATTCGCTTTGCGCCCGAAGCCCTCGCGCGGGAATTTGCGTATGAGCGGACGGCTCCGACGGGGCGGGAGTTTGGATTTCACGGCGCCTTCAATCTCGTACGATATCTTTCGCCCGGCGATGCACTCGAGCTCTATCGTAACCTCGAGCCGCAAATTCTGGCGCGGAACGAGCGCTGGGAAATCCTGAGATGGGCAATAATGCACCGTCGCCCGAGGCTCGCTCTCGTCCTCCTCAAAAGGCTGTTTTCCAACGCAGGGCCGCGCGGCTGAGATTTGGGGGGCAAGCGACCCCGGCCAGTTCAAACCATCTGGTAACGATTTCGATTTAATACTGTCACGTCGGCCTGTTGCAGTCCGGCAACAATTTGCGTTTACTTTTCAATAACTGCGATGAACGGCTGCGGCACCTCGTCGAAGCGGGCCTGACCGTGCTTGACTGCGCGGTTGCGAGCGATAGGGAATGATGCGGCTCGGCTGGGGAACGATGTGGGCAGGGACGATTCAACTATCGTTCTGAGGGGAAAGGGGAATTTGTACCAGGCCGATCGCATTGGAACGGCTGATTGGCCGTCTGGACGAGTTCCTGCGCAATTGCGACTGATCGCGGCGGCGCCAGAGACGTTCCTGCAAATTCCGCCATTTCCCGACGCGCGCGTCAGGAGTTTCGCGCAAATAGTCCCGTCCCAAACGAGCGCTGCTGCTGAGGCCATCGTCGAATCCGCACGTCGCCATCGGATCGGTGGACCCTTCTGGGCCTCGCAGCCGGCACTTCCGAGCGACTATGTGCTTGTGCGTTCCTATTCTGGGATCGAGCTCGCCGAGCGTCTCTTTCCCGATGCGCAAATCGTTCTGTGGGAGCAGGATCGCATTGTTCCGCGCGTCTTTGAGCGTGTCCCGGTCTATTCTGGCGATTGCGACCCCTGGCACATGCTTGCCGGTGCGCGCGCAGTCATCGCCGACCCTGAAGACGAGATCCGTGCAATTGCTGCGCTCCTGTCGATCCCATGTCATCTTTTCGACACGGGCACCGGCGAAGCCGGGCCTGACGTCGCCGACGCACTGGAACTCGTGGGCGAACCCCTGTCCAATGTGCAGTTCGTCAATCCGTTCACTGCCGAGGTCATGGGGGCACTTGAGGCCATCGAGCTTTGCGGTTTCTGGCGCGCCCTGATCGATTCCAACCGCGGCATTGCGGGCGGCCTCGGCTTTGCTTTTTGGAAGCAGGACCATGTTGCCCCTTTGCTCTGGGATGGAACCGGGCCATTCCGCTTCCTGCGCAATAACCGGGAATTGAGGAGCGAGGCTCCTGTGGCGGTCTGGCGCTCAAAGGCGTCGCTTGCCACTCAGGGGCTCGAGCGTCGGAACATCCCGGTGATCGAGGTTGAAGATGGGTTTCTCCGCTCGAGGGGCCTGGGCGCCGATTGCGTGCCGCCGCTCTCGATCGTCGTCGACCGCCTCGGCCCGCATTTCGATCCGTCGCGCCCGAGCCAGCTTGAATTCCTCCTCCAGTCGGGGACTTTCGACGCTGGCCTGGTTGAGCGTGCACGCGAGTTGCGGCGCCTGATCGTGGACGCGGGCATCGGCAAGTATGAGCGCGCAACCGCTGTGATCGAGCGCCGTGCAGGGGAGCGACGCCATATCCTCGTTCCGGGCCAGGTGGAGGATGACCGCGCCGTTATACTCGGCGGTTGTGGGCTTTCATCCAACCTCGAGCTCCTGGCCAGGGTTCGTGAACTTGCTCCCGACGCCTACATCCTGTTCAAGCCGCATCCCGACGTGCTGGCCGGGCATCGACGAGGTGCCATCGCAACCGCTGCCTGCCTCCTATATGCAGATGAGATCGTCGGCGAACTCCCGATTTCATCGCTGATTGCAATGGTCGACGAAGTTCATGTGAACACGTCGCTTGCAGGGTTCGAGGCGCTGCTTCGGGGGAAATCCGTGACGACCTACGGCGTACCTTTTTATGCAGGGTGGGGCCTTACGACCGATCTTGGCCCGGTTCCCGCGCGCCGAACCACAAGGCGCAGCATCGATGAGCTCGTCGCTGCGACATTGCTGCTCTACCCTCGCTATCTCGATCCCGAAACCGGCTTGCCTTGTCCTGCAGAGATCGTTGTCGCGCGTCTTAGCGTCAACGGCGAACGGGATCCGGGTCTCGTCGTCGGCGTACGCCGTCTGCAGGGCAAGCTCATGCGCCGCTTGAGGAGCCTGGTCCAGTGAACCGACCGACCGGAAATCTCAGTCTTCTTCTGCCGACACAACCGGTACGCGCGCGGGTGCGGCACCGCCCGTGTCCGCCCAAGCCCAAGCCCGAGGGGCGGGCTTTCCTGTTTCTCCAGGGCCCGCCTGGACCGCTGCTTCACGAGCTTGCAAGTTCGATGCGTGCCGGCGGCATGAAGGTCGAGAGAATCAACATTTGCGCCGGCGACAAGATCGACTGGCCCGAGCCTGCGACCGATTTTCGCGGTCGGTTCCGCGATTGGCCGGTGTTCATCGACAACTTCCTGCGCGAACATGAGATCACCGACATCCTCTTGTTCGGCGATTGCCGTCCATACCATGCCTCGGCACGGCGGATTGCGGCGCTGCGGGGCGTCCGGACGTTCGTGCTTGAAGAGGGGTACCTTCGTCCCCACTGGATGACGCTCGAGCTCGACGGGGTGAACGGCTATTCGCGTCTGACACGTAACAAGGACTGGTTCATCGAGCAGGCGAGGGCGCTTCCGCCCGAACCTTTCCTGCCGCCGGTCACGGCCAAATTCCG
>DATMHD010000243.1:0-7290 GCA_035555075.1 Sphingomicrobium sp.
CATACGATCGAAACGCTCGTGGGCTTTGGCACGCGGCACACGCTTTCCTCCCAGACCGATCCAAAGCGCGGCATCGGTGCAGCGCTGGGCTGGGCGGAAGCGGAGTTTGGACGCTACTCCGCGGCATGCGGCAATTGCCTGACTGTCGAGCGGACGAGCGAAACGTTCAGCGGAAGCCGGCTCCCCGCGCCGACCAAGGTCACCGATGTCTTCGCAATCCAGCGCGGCACCGAGCGGCCCAACGACATTGTCATCATCCAGGGCCATATCGACAGCCGCGTCAGCGATCCCATGAACGCGACATCGGATGCGCCGGGCGCGAACGACGACGGCTCGGGGACGGCTGCGGTGCTGGAGGCTGCAAGGGTGCTCAGCAAGCACAGGTTTCCGGGCAGCATCGTCTACGCAACGCTGATGGGGGAGGAGCAGGGCCTGTACGGCGGAAAGACACTCGCCGACTATGCCAAGCGGCAGGGCTGGAACGTCGTTGCAGTCCTCAACAACGACATCATCGGCAACAGCTGCTCATCCGATGGCCTGTGCGACTCCACGCACGCGAGGGTGCTCTCGGAAGGACCACGGTCCCAAGGCCAGGCCGACCTCATGGCCGCGACGCACAGCCTTGGCGGCGAGAATGACGCGCCATCGCGCAACATCTCGCGCTTTCTCGACAGCCTTGCGGACCGCCTGAAGATCGGGCTCGACGTCCGGCAGATCTGGCGCACCGACCGCTTGAGCCGTGGCGGCGATCATATCCCCTTCCTTCAGGAGGGTTATCCAGCGGCAAGGATCAGCGTTGCCGTCGAGAATTACAATTGGCAGCACCAGGACCTTAGAACCCAGAACGGCATCCGCTACGGCGACACGATCGATCATGTCGATTTTGCCTATCTGGCGAAGATGACGAAGCTCAACATCGCGGCGCTTGCAGCGATTGCGAGTGCGCCGCCGCCGCCGGAGCCCAAGGTGGAGGGGGCGGTCAGCACCGACACGACACTCACCTGGGCGCCGGTTGCCGGAGCCTCTGGCTACGAGGTTCGCTGGCGTCGCACGGACGCGAACAATTGGGAGGTTTCGCGTGCGCTTGCCGCAAGCCACTGCACGGCTGGGTGCAAGATCGTTCTTCCCCATATCCGCGTCGACGATTGGGTGTTCGGAGTTGCGTCGGTGAGCGGCCAGGGTTTTGAGAGCCCGGTCGCCTCGGCGGTACCGGGAGGCGCGTTCCATCCCTATATTGCTCCTCCAAAGAAGCCTTAAGAGCGCCTCGCGCGTTCGGGTGGGCCAAGGAGAGTGACATGGCCGGCGGATGGACGCGCGACGGCGCGGTTCAGGATCAGATCGATGATACGGTGAAGGACGCCGTCCTTCGGGCGCGCGCACTGACGCCCAAGGGCGACAGCGCCGAGGAATGCGACGATTGCGGCGAGCCGATCCCGCCCAAGCGCCGGGAGGCGCTTCCTGGAGTGCGCACCTGCGTCGCCTGCCAGGGGAAACGCGACAAGCATGTGGTCCATTCGTTGATCAATCGCCGCGGCAGCAAGGATAGCCAGCTGCGATAGGGACGTTTAGTCGACCATTATGCCCCGCAACCGTTCGGCAGGACTGCCCAGCAGGAAACAGATTCTCGATTTCATCGCCTCGTCCGACCAGCCGGCCGGCAAGCGCGAGATCGCCCGGGCGTTCGGCCTTTCGGGCCAGACCAAGATCGAGCTGAAGCGGCTCCTCAAGGACATGGCCGATGAAGGGCTGATCGACAGCTCGCCAGGACGCGCGTTCCACAAGAGCGGCGGCGTGCCCAAGGTGACGGTGCTCCGCGTCCAGGCCGTTGACGACGGCGGAAACGTCTGGGCGGTGCCCGAGCAATGGCATGCCGAAACGCCTCCCCCGAGGCTGAGGCTGATCGAGCGCGGCAGACGAAGTGCGCTTGGTATCGGCGACCGCGTCCTCGCGCGAACCGAGGAGAAGGGGCAGGGTTTCATTGCCCATGCGATGAAGAAGCTTGCCCGCTCAGCCGAGCTGGTGCTTGGCGTGGTGCGGCGCGATGGCGAGCGCTTCTGGCTCTCGCCCGTCGACAAGCGCGAGCGGCGCGAGCTTCTCATCGCCGACCTCAAGGACGCCGAGGCCGGTGATCTCGTGCTGTGCGAGGTGAGTGGCCGGCCGCCGAGGGCGACCGCCCGCGTCGATGCGGTGCTCGGGGATCCGTTCGCGCCGCGCAGCTTCTCGCTTATCGCAATCCACAAGCACGGGCTTGCCCATGAGTTCAGCAGGGAAGCGATCGAGGAGGCGCACCGCGTCGCCCGGCTTCCGCTTGGCGAGCGCGAGGACCTCACTCACTTGCAAATCGTCGCGATCGATCCCGAGGACGCGCGCGACCATGACGACGCAATCTGGGCCGAGCCTGACGGAAATGGTGGCTGGCGCGCGATCGTGGCGATCGCCGATGTCAGTTTCTATGTGCGCCCCGGCTCGCAGCTCGACCGCGAAGCGCGCTCCCGGGGCAACAGCGTCTATTTCCCGGACCTTGTCGTTCCGATGCTTCCCGAGGAGCTGTCGGCCGACATCTGTTCACTGAAGGAAGGCGCAGATCGTGCGGCGATCGCCTGCCATCTCGAGATATCGAAGGAAGGTGAGCTTACAGGCTGGCGCTTCTCGCGCGCCAAGGTCCGGATTGCCGCAAACATCGCCTATGAGGATGCCCAGGCGGCGATCGATGCAGCTGACGAGGAGCGCATCGAGGTCAGCTCGCCCGTCTGCTGGATGCCGGACGTCGAAGGGCCTGTACCAAGCGAGCTTGTAGATAAGGTCCTGAAGCCGCTTTGGGGATGTTGGCGCGCGCTCTTTGCAGCCCGCCAGAAGCGTGGACCACTCGAGCTCGACCTTCCGGAACGACGAGTGATGCTGGACGAGAAAGGGCGGATCACGTCGATTGCGCCTCGGGACCGCCTCGATGCCCACCGGCTTGTCGAGGATTATATGATCGCAGCCAACGTTGCTGCCGCCCGCGCGCTCGAGGCCAAGAGGACGCCGGTCATGTACCGGGTCCACGAGCCGCCGAGCCGTGAGAAACTCGTTGCTCTCAAGGACTATCTTTCGACCTTCGGGATCGAGTTTGCGCTCGGGCAGGTGGTGAAACCTGGCACCTTCAACCGGATCATCGAGCGGCTCGGGGAGGCCGAAGGCCGCGAGGAGATCATGGAGCAGCTTCTGCGCACGCAGATGCAGGCGCGCTACGGACCCGAACGGCTTGGCCATTTCGGGCTGGCGCTTGCAACCTATGCGCACTTCACTTCGCCCATCCGCCGCTACGCGGACCTCCTCGTGCACCGCGGCCTCGTGAAGGCGTACAAGCTGGGGGAGGGGGGGCTGCCGCCGGGCGAAGAGGAAAGGTTCGACCAGATCGGCGAGCAGATTTCCATGCTCGAGCGCCGTGCGATGGAGGCCGAGCGCGAGACGGTCGACCGCTACGTCGCGGCCTTCCTTGCCGACCAGGTGGGCCAGCTCGTCGAGTGCCGGATCACGGGCGTGCAGCCGTTCGGTTTCTTCGCGACAGTGGAGGAGCTTGGAGGCGACGGGCTCGTCCTCGCAAAGGATCTTGGCCAGGAATATTTCCGGTATGACGAGGCTGCGCGCGCCCTCGTCGGCGACGAAACCGGGGAGACATACAGGCTGGGCCAGCGGCTGACCCTGCGGCTCGCCGAAGCCAACCCGGTGAGCGGCGCGTTACGCTTCGAGCTCCCGGAAGGAAGCTATGGCGGAGCCCGAGCGCCGGTTCGGCGCGATCGTCTCCGCGGCCGGCGGGGCCGCCCGCCCAACATCCGCCACTCGAGTCGCCGGCGCTAGAACCAGCCGTTTATCCAAGGTTCATCGACCAACGCCGTTCGTCGAAATCGCTTCGACGAGGAGGGGCTTTGATTTCTGCGGATCGACAACGGGCGGATGGCCCTCGGTGGCGCTACACATGTAGCTTTGTCTCCTTCCAAAAGGGAGACAGACCATGAACAAGCTCATCCTGTTGCCATGCCTTGCGCTCCTTGTCGCAGCAGCTCCGGCGGCTTCGGCGCCTGCTTTGGCCGCAAGCGATATCGCGCCTTCCGAGGCGCAGCAGGCGGATGGCCTCGCAGGGGGCGGCAAGAATGGCCGGACGGTCGAGGAAAAGAAGATCTGCAGGCAGCTCGAGACGACTGGCAGCCGCCTGCCTCGCCGCGCCTGCCTCACCGAGCGCGAGTGGAAGAAGCTCCAGTCGGAGCTCGACCAATAAGCGTCGAGAGAGGATGGGGCGCCGGCATCCGGCCGGCGCCTTGCCGTCGCAACTTTCTTCGCCTGGAGGTATTGGGGACCACAGCCTGAAGTGGAGGTGTGCCCATGGCCTACAAGATCGCAATCATCGTCGGCAGCCTTCGAAAAGGCAGCATCAACCGTAAGGTCGCGCGTTCCATTTGCGGTTTGAGGGGCGATAATCTCGACTGTTCGATGATCGAGATCGGTGACCTGCCGCTCTACAATCAGGATCTCGATTCCAACCCGCCCGACGAGTGGCGGCGCTTCCGGGAGCAGGTTGGAGCTGCCGACGGCGTTCTGTTCTGCAGCCCGGAATATAACCGAGGGATCCCGGGCGTACTCAAGAATGCGATCGACGTTGGCTCAAGGCCCTATGGCCAGAGCGTCTTCGACAAGAAGCCGGCGGCGATTGTGACCGCATCGCCCGGAAGTATCGGCGGGTTCGGAGCGAACCACCAGATTCGTCAGGCCTGCGTCTTCCTCAACATGCCCGTGATGCAGCAGCCAGAAGCTTATCTCGGCCACGTGACCGACGACAGTTTCGACGAAAGCGGGTGCCTGAAGGACGGGTCGCTCAAGCAATTGGTGACAACGCTTGCCCATGCGTTCCACGACTGGGTCGAGATGATCCATCGCTCACGCCAGCTCCTCGCCGAGGATGCCGCGCACGCGGCGAGCCAGAACAAGTCGAGGGAACACGCATGATCCTTCTGGCGCGGCCGCAGGAGGCCCGATAGCGTTCTCGAAAGGAATGATCCCGGCTGGAGGTTTCGAACATGGAATTGCCTTGGCTATCGCGCTGGCAGCCCGAAATGCTCGCGCTTCTTCGCATCTTCACGGGGCTGCTGTTCCTTGAACATGCAACCCAGAAATTCTTTGCATTTCCAGCGCCGTTTCCGGTCAGTCCCTTGCCGCCGCTCCTTCTTGCAGCGGGCATCATCGAGCTTGTTGCCGGTGTCCTCATCACGATCGGGCTGTTCACGAGGGTGGCTGCCTTCATCGCCTCCGGCGAGATGGCGATCGGTTATTTCATCTCGCATTTTCCGCACGGTTTCTGGCCGGCGGTGAACAAGGGCGAAGCCGCGATCCTGTTCTGCTTCGTCTTCCTGTATCTCGCCGCTGCCGGTGCGGGGGCATGGAGCCTCGATCAACTGCGAACGCGAAACGCGCCCATCCACTAGGGGCGTTCAGGTCACTTTCGAGCGGCTCCTGAAGCGCTGCTGATCCCACTCGTCCCTTTCGAGTACATCGGCGAGGATTTCCGCGGCGAGCACCATTTCGGCATGGCTGTTGTACAAGGGCGCGAAGCCGAAGCGCATGAGATCGGGTGCACGAAAATCCCCGATGACGCCGCGGGCAATGAGGGCCTGCATGACGGCATAGCCCTGGGGATGGGCAAACACGACATGGCTGCCGCGCCGTGCCGGGTCGCTTGGTGACGAAAGGCGAACCTTGCTGCCGCATCGCCGTTCAACTTCCTCGATGAAAGTTTGCGAGAGCGAACGCGATTTTGCGGCAACGTCGCACATATGGATGCCCTCGAAGGTCGAAAGGCCCGCATCGAGGGCGGCCATCGCGAGGATCGAGGGCGTGCCGGTGAGGAAACGAAGAATTCCTTCGCCCGGCCTGTAATCGTCGATGAAGGCGAAGGGCTCGGCATGGCCCATCCAGCCCTGGAGGGGGTTTGACAATTCATCCTGGAGGCGCTCGGAGACATAAAGGAAAGCCGGCGCTCCTGGGCCGCCGTTCAGGTATTTGTAGCCACACCCGACCGCGAGCTCGCAGCCGCTTGCGTTGAGATCGAGCTCGAGCGCTCCGGCGCTATGGGATAGATCCCAGACCACGAGCGTCCCTTGAGCCCGGGCCGCATCGTTGATCCTTTGCATGTCGTAGTAGGAGGCTGAGCGGTAATCCACGTGAGCGAGCGTCAGAACTGCCGTATCGTGATCGATCGCCGAGAGGATCTCCTCGGGCTCGACCGCCTTGAGACGGAGGCCCAGCATGTCCGCGAGGCCGGCTGCAACATAGAGGTCGGTCGGGAAGCTGCGCTCCTGCGTGACGATCGTGCTTCGTCCGGGCCGCGCACGAACGGCTGCGGCAAGGAGTTTGAAGAGACAGACGCTGGTCGAATCGGCGATCAGCAGTTCGCTTGCTCTTGCGCCAAGGATGGGGACGAGCCTTGCCGCAATGCGCGTTGGCCAGTCGATCCACCCATGGAGGTTCCAGCTTGCAATGAGATCCTCGCCCCACTGCTGCTCCGCGGTGTTGCCAAGAGCCCGAGGAGCGGCTGCGGGGAGCGCTCCAAGTGAATTTCCATCGAGGTAGATGATGCTGCTGGGCAGTCGGAACCGGGCGCGTGCAAACGCCAGCGGATCCGCTTCGTCGAGCGCCCTTGCGTCTTTCATGGTCACAATTTGGGGAGAGTCACGCCCTTCTGGCCCATATATTTCCCGGACCGGTCGGCGTAGCTCACCTCGCACGGCTCGTTGCCCTTCAGGAACAGGAACTGGCACGCCCCTTCGTTGGCGTAGACCTTGGCCGGCAGCGGCGTGGTGTTCGAGAATTCCAGCGTCACATGGCCTTCCCAGCCGGGTTCGAGGGGGGTCACGTTGACGATGATCCCGCAGCGCGCATAGGTCGATTTTCCAAGGCAGATCACGAGGACGTCCCTTGGAACCCGAAAATATTCGACGGTGCGCGCGAGCGCGAAGCTGTTGGGCGGAATGATGCAGATGTCCGTCTTGCGATCAACGAAGCTGTTGTGTGCGAAGTCCTTGGGATCGACGAGCGCATTGTCGACATTGGTGAAGATCTTGAAGTCGTCCGACACGCGCGCGTCATAGCCGTATGACGAGAGGCCGTAGCTGATGCAACCCTCGCGCCGCTGCGCCTCGACGAACGGCTCGATCATGCCGTTCGATTGGGCCTGCTCGCGAATCCAGCGGTCGGAAAGGATGGACATGGGAACCTTGTCTAGCGGCAATGGCGCGAATGCGAAGCGCTTGGCTGCAC
>DATMHD010000244.1:0-2179 GCA_035555075.1 Sphingomicrobium sp.
CCGCTCCACCAGGCGCTCGTGCGCGACGAGGAATTCCTCGCGGGCGATTACACGATCAAATGGCTCGAGGAATGGCTCGAGCGGCAGCGCGTGGCGGCGGATTAGGCTTCGAAATCGAGGGAGCGGAAGCCTAATCCCTTAATAGAACAAGCGAATTGCATTTGCGGGCTAGCCATCCCGCGAAACACGAGTCACTTTGCGCCCATGTTTGCGGGGGCAGAGCAAACGAAGCGCATCACCTACCTCGACGGCTGGCGAGGGCTGGCGATCGCTTCAGTCCTTGTCGGTCATTTCGGCGGGATATTCCCGGCCGGCGGTTACGGCGTGGAGCTTTTCTTCGTACTCAGCGGCAGGCTGATGGCGGAGATCCTGTTCGTCCAGAACACGCCACTACCACAATTCTTCCTCCGTCGGTTCTCGCGGATCTATCCGGCCCTGCTTACTCTCGTGACCACGATGCTGCTGGTTGGGCTAGCCTCGCCTTGCGAAGGAGCTGCCGCCTTTAGCTTCACGATGAACTATCTGTCCGCTTTCCATATCATCAAGGACGGTGTCCTTTCTCACATCTGGTCGGTGTGCATCGAGGAGCATTGTTACGCCCTGCTCGCCTGCATCGCGATATGGACGGCACGGGACATCCGCTCCGCGATCGCAGTGTGCATTGCCGTTGCGCTCCTGGCGATGCTGAACGGCGTGCTCCACTTCCTGTCGGTGGGAAAGGGCCTTCATGCGATATACTGGAGAACCGACGTCAGGCTTGCATCTGTATTCCTGTCGGCTGGTTTTTTCCTGCTGCTGCGAGGCAGGCACGTCCCGTCGTTGTCACCGGTTTTGGCCGCGGGAGTGACCGCTCCGTTGTTCTACTTCGCCGAGAATCCAATGGTGGATTACACGGTCGGAACGACCCTGCTCGCCTTCGCAGTGAACACGATCGACCAGGCTCCATCTTGGGTTCGCACCGGCCTTTCGTTAAAGCCTTTGACGCAACTCGGGGCCTGGTCATATTCGATCTACCTGTGGCAGCAGCCCTTCTATTTGGGATTTCACGGTAACCCGGCTGGCCTTGCAGGCGTGCTCGGGGCTGCGTTGCTCAGCTTCTACCTGGTTGAGCGCCCTGCTCGACGCGCAATCAACAGTTTGAGCGGCGTTGTAGGTCATCGGTTTGCACCGCGCGGGGCTTCGACGATGGTTTCCGATGATCTGGGCGCCGACCTGAAGGGGTAACCTAGGCCATCGATTGGAGAGGCGTTGGGCCGACGCTTGAAGCATTCGGAAAACTTTGAACGGCCGTGAGCGTTGCTCATTCCGGAAGAGCATCGATGGCCGCATATCGATCGAACGACAGGGAAGATCGCGCGAAGGCGCTTGCGGGCGTCTTGCTCGTCCATATCGCGCTCGGGGCGGCGCTTCTGACCGGCCTCAACGTGCGCAACGTGCAGCATGTTGTCGAAACGCTGAAGACCTTCAACATCAAGGAAATCGTGCCGCCGCCACCGCCGCCGACGCCTCCGCCCAAGCCGCAGGCTCAAAAGGCAAAGGAGGAAGAGGGTGCGCCGGGTAAGAAGGCCGAGCCATCGCCCGTGGTCGCCCCGAAGCCGAAGATCGTTATCCCCCCCAAGCCGACCATTCCAGCCGCGCCCGTCGCGGGAACCGGCTCGGCCACGAGGTCGGGCGCTGCGTCCGCGGGGACAGGCACGGGCGCCGGCGGTTCCGGGTCGGGGCGCGGCGGCGGAGGCAATGGCGATTTCTCGGGCTTCACGCCCGCGCGCCTGGTCCGGAACCTCAATCGGGGCGATTATCGCCAGCTCGCCGCCGGTCGGATGCCATACGGCCGCGCCATGCTCTCGTTGCAGCTCGACGCGGACGGCCGGCCGATTGGATGCAGCGTCGCTCGCTCGAGCGGCGACTCCTACGTGGATTCAGGGCTTTGCCCGCTGGTCACTCAGCGGCTGCGCTTCCTGCCTGCGCGTGACGCGGATGGGCGTCCGATCCCCTACCGCCTGCAATATGTGGCAAGCTGGACGCTGTAGCGACGCCTAGTTCGCGGCGAGGTTGCCGCCGCCCTCATGGAATTGCGCAACGCGCGTCGCGTCGCGCTTGTAGACGTCGTCGAGAAAGGCGATGTTCGTGCCGTCGGGGATTGCGGTCAGATAGGTGATGTAGACCGGAACCCTCTTCT
>DATMHD010000245.1:0-3362 GCA_035555075.1 Sphingomicrobium sp.
CGTGAAGAAATTGGCCTCGATCAGGTGGAAGCAGATGAATGCGGCAGGCGGCATCAGCGCGGCCCATATGTCGGGATAAGTCATCAGTGCGCCGGCGAAGAGCAGCAGCGCGCAGACGATCGGACCGAGGTACGGAATGTAGTTCGCAACCGCGACGATGCCGCCCCACATGACCGGAGACGGCATTCCAAGCCACCAAAGAACAACCGCGGTGAGCGCCCCAAGCCCGATATTGATGAGCGTGATCGTCCCGAGGTAGGTCGAGGTCGCATCGACGACCTGCTGGATCACGCGCGCCGTCGTCAATGCGCCTTCGAAACTGCCGCGGCTGACGATCGTGCGTTTGCGCATGGTCGTCCAACCGGCGAGGAAAAAGAAGATCACCAGGAGGGCAAAGAAGAGCTGGATGAGGAGATGCGGAGCCGAACTCAGCAACAGGCTCGAGACGGAGTTTGGAGTCTCGATCCTGATCGCCCTGCCCTGCTCCTGATTGAGGGCGATCTGCGAGGTTGTCCGGTCGATGAACTTGTCGAGATGCTTGTAGAGCTGGATGACGGGTTCGAGCGTCGATCTCACCTTCGGGATCTTGCCCGGCAGCTGCGCGACCCAGTCAGAGGCCGGGATGACGATCGAGCCGATCGCGAAAATCGCAAGCAGGAGGAAAATCACGACGCACAGGCCCGCGGCCGCCTTGGAGGGGATGCCGCGCCTCTCGAACCATTCGAGGAGCGGCACGAGCGCAATTGCAACGACGAGGGCCGCCGTCACCGGCATGAAGAACTCGGCGCCGCCGCGAAGGGCGAATGGAAGAACGACGACGAGCCCGATACCTGCAATCAGCGTAAGGGACGCAAGGAGGCGGTCTCGCTTGGCAGTAATCGTCTCTGCCAACATCCGCGCGTCCTCGACGGTCTCTTCGTCGGGTTGGCCATGCTTCCTCGTCCGGGCGTCCATCGAGGCAGCATAAGCCGCTCCTTGGCGGGCGACCAGCGAATTGGCACCGCGCGTCGGCAAGCCGGCAAAGTGGTGCCCCTGGTCCGACTCGAACGGACACTCCGGTGAAGGAACTCGATTTTGAGTCGAGCGCGTCTACCATTCCGCCACAGGGGCTCCCGGGCTCGGCCTAGCTAGCCGCGAGCATAGCGGGCCGCAATGGGCGCTGATGGCCGCTTGCTTGCGTCGGCGAGCGAAACTGCTGATTGACCCGGGGCGCGCGGGCCCGGCAGCTCACTTTTGGGGAGAAGCCGGTTGCGCTCAAGAGCGCACATATCCACATCATGGTGATGATGAGACGGGACCAGTGGCGAAAGCTGATCGACCATCCAGTCGTCGAATGGAGCCTCTTTGCACTCGGACTGGTCCTCCTCCTTGTTTCGCCGCTCGTCGGCGCGATCCCAGGCCCAGGCGGGATCATCGTTGCCGGGATCGGACTTGCACTCGTCCTCAAGACCAGCGCCTGGGCAAAGCGGCGTTACGTCAGATTCAAGCGTTGGCAGCCAAGGGCCGGACGGTGGACGGACTGGGCACTGAGGCGTCCCAGCGCGCAACGCCGAGAAGCCTTGCGCAAAGGCGGCGACGAGGCCGTCGGCAATTGACTTGGGCCTGCTCCTCGATTATCGGCGCGCACGACAGCGGCTGCCTCTCGGGCGGCCCTTTTTCTTTGATCTTAAAGGCATGAGCGATGAAGCGCACCTTCCAGCCGAGCAATCTCGTCCGCAAGCGGCGTCACGGGTTCCGGTCCCGCATGGCGACGGTCGGCGGACGCAAGGTGCTGAATGCGCGCCGCGCACGCGGCCGCAAGAAGCTCAGCGCCTAACGACGCTCAAGAAGCGCGCCGATTTCCTCGCCGCAAACGGCGGGAAACGCGTGACGACTCCTGGCTTCGTGCTGCTGGTCCGCGAACGCCGGGATCAGGATCCCTCGATACGCGTCGGTTTCACGGTGACCAAGAAGATCGGCATTGCGGTCGTTCGCAACCGCATCAAGCGCCGTTTTCGCGCGCTTGCCCGTGAGCTCATGCCGTTGAAGGGTCATCCCGGCGCCGATCATGTCATGATTGCCCGTTCCAAGGGAATCGAGCGCGACTTCAACAGCCTGCGTGCCGAGCTTGCCGGCGCTCTCGACAGGCTGCGCCAGTGATCGGCCGCGCAATGATCCTGATCGCCAAGGCATGGCAGAAGGGACCATCGCAGGTCCTGCCTCCAAGCTGCCGCTATCAGCCGAGCTGCTCGGCCTATGCGATTACGGCAATTGAACGCTATGGGGCTGCCCGGGGCGGATTCATGGCCCTCAAGAGAATCTGCCGCTGCCACCCCTGGGGTGGGCAAGGCTACGACCCAGTACCGTGAGGACCATCTAAGTGAACGACAGCAAGAACCTGATCCTCGCCGTGGTGCTGAGCGCGCTCGTGCTGCTCGGCTGGACCTGGGCAGCGAACCGGTTTTTCCCGGCCTCCAATCCGCCGAGCACCAAGGTCGAGGCAGGCAAGCAACAGCCGGTTCCTCAGCCTGAGGTCCAGCCCTCCGCTCCATCGAGCCCCAAGGCCCTTCAATCGCTGAGCGCAGCACTGGCCTCGAGCCCGCGGGTCAGCATCCGCACACCGATGCTCACTGGCTCGATCAACCTCAAGGGCGCGCAGATCGATGACCTCCTGCTCCTCAACCATCGGGAGACGATCTCGAAGTCCTCGCCTCCCATCCGCCTGCTCTCGCCGCTCGGCGCACCCGGGGCCTACATTGCCCAGTTCGGGTGGGCTGCCGAAGGCGCGCAGGTTCCAACGCTCGACACATTATGGACCGCTGACGGCCAGGCGCTGACGCCGGAGCACCCGGTGACGCTCAGCACCCAGATGCCGAGCGGCGTCAGGTACCAGATCAGGATCGGCGTCGACGACGGCTATCTCTTCACGATCCAGCGAAGCATCTCGAACGGCTCGAACGAGCCAATCACCGTCCGTCCGATCGGGCTCATCAGCCGCTCGAGCCAGTCGGTCGACCGGTCGACCTGGCAGAATCACGTCGGCCCCATCGGGGTCTTCGACGGAAAGGCCAATTACAGCGTCAACTGGAAGGACCTTGACCAGGGAACTCGCCAGGCGTTCGACGGGGTCAGCGGCTGGCTCGGCTTCACCGACAAATACTGGCTGACCGCGCTTGTCCCGCAGGGCGAGATGAACGGCGAGTTCCGCCGAAGCCCGAGCGGCGGCTACCAGGCAGATTTCGCGCTCCCCGGAGTCAGCGTCGCGCCCGGCCAGGCTCTCAGCACAACGACCCGGCTGTTTGCTGGCGCCAAGGAGAAATCCTGGCTCGACCGCTATGAGAATGCCGGCATTTTAAAGCTGTCGAAGTCGATCGACTGGGGCT
>DATMHD010000246.1:0-10165 GCA_035555075.1 Sphingomicrobium sp.
GGGCGCCCAACGCCAGCGATGCGCGGCACGTCGTGGTGCTGAGCGGTGGCTTCGCCACGAATCACATCGGCACCCTCACGATGTTCGCGCGCTTCCAGTCCGGCCTCCCCTTCACCCCGCTGGTATCCGGCGACGTGAACGGTGACGGCCGCGGTGGCGACCGCGCGTTCATCCCCAACCCCGCAACGACGACGGACGCCGTGCTGGCGGGCGGAATCACGAGCCTGCTGGCGCCGGCTGTCGCCAGTGGGTGCAAGGAGCTGCGCGAAGAACCTGTCCACGTCCGCGCGGACACGCGCGCTTTCGGCGTTTAGCTCGTCAGCGAGCCGATCGACGGTCTCAACCGGCATCGAAAGGCGTCAGGCCCGCAGGCTTGCCGTCATTTCCGAATGCAATCTGCTCGATTCGGGCCTGCGCGTCCTTGAGCCGCGCTTCGCAATGCCGCTTCAGCCGATCTCCCTCCTGGTAGAGCTCGATCGACCGGTCGAGAGGCGCTTCCCCCTTCTCGAGCGTGCGCACGATCTCCTCCAGCCGCTGGAGGGCGGCCTCGAAGCTCAGCTGGCTGACGTCATTTTCGGCCGTGGCCATGGACGCGACTTCTGGTCCCCGATCCAGCTCAAATCAAGCGAACAGCTATTCAACCTTCGTGTTCTTGAACGGGTCGCGGATGCCCGGCACGACTTCGTCGCTGAGCAATTCATCGCCGCCCTCGGCAAGCGACGCCTCCGCCTCGCGGGCATGGCGCTCACGTTCGTGACGCAGTTCCTCGATCAATGCCTCGCGGTCGCTATCGAGCCGCGTATCTGTGGGAGCCTGCATCCCGGCCGCCTTGGCGGCCTTGGCGACAGCAGCGTCCAGTTCGCGCTGAGTGGTGAGCCCGAGTGTCACAGGATCCTTTGGCGTGATGTTCGCCATGTTCCAATGGGTTCGCTCGCGGATCGCCGCGATGGTGGTCCTCGTGGTGCCGATGAGCTTGCTGATCTGCCCGTCGCTGACCTCGGGGTGGTTCTTGATGATCCAGGCAATCCCGTCGGGCTTGTCCTGCCGCTTGCTGACCGGCGTGTAGCGGGGACCCTTGGTCCGGCGCACCGCTTCGGGCGGCTTGTGCATCAACAACCGGTAGTCGGGATCATTCTGCCCCTTTTCGATTTCCTCATGCGTGAGTTCGCCCGCACGGATCGGGTCGCGGCCAGTCAGCTTGGTCGCTGCTGTATCGTCCGCGATTGCCTGTACCTCGAGGATGTGCAGGCCGCAGAAGTCGGCAATCTGCTCGAAGGTCAGGGACGTATTGTCGACCAGCCAGGCGGCGGTCGCATGGGGCATCAGAGGCTGGGCCACTGGGTTTCTCCCGAAAAATCAGCGCAGTTGAAACAAATAGGGCCGCCCCTTCACGGAGCGGCCGGCATGGGCGGCGATTTAGCCAGCAGCGGCCATTGGGGCAAGGCCGCTCAGGAGTTCATCGCAATATATCGCGGATGTCCCTTAACCCGTTCGATCCATCGCTGCACGGCTGGATAACGATCAAGATCCAATTCGGCATCGCCCGCGACATGCGTGTAGGCGAAGAGGCAGAGATCCGCGAGGCTCGCCTGGTCTCCAATAAACCAGTCGCGATCGGAAAGATGTTCATCCATGAGCTTGAGCGCCGCATTGCCGGCCTGGCGCTTTCCCGGCATCTGTAGCCGCTGCAGGTCGCTGAGCTTCTCGGGACCCAGCCATCGCATCCAGAATCTGAGCGTCGCGATATTGGGTTCGTGACTATATTGCTCCCAGAACATCCAGCGCAGCATGTCGGCATGCTCGAACGGATCGGTCGGGATGAGGCTCGAACCTTCCGCGATGAAATAGCAAGCCGCATTGCTCTCGGGGATGAAGCGCTCGCCGACCTGAAGAACGGGAATGCGCCCGTTGGCATTGACGTTCGACAGGAAGTCGGCGGTCCTCGTCTCGCCGTTCATGATGTCATATTCGCGGCGGTCGAGGTGCGTCCCCGCAAGAGCCGCCGTCAGCCGGACCTTGTAGCAATTTCCTGATTGGGAATATTCATGAAGAACGAGATTTCCCGTCATCGACGCTCCTTCAGGCGCACCAGGTCCGCTCCCTCGTTATCAGTCAATTCGACCGACATGGAAAGCGTGCGTCTTGAGCCGAGCACCGACACCAGCAGTCAACGATATCGCAAGAAAATTGGTTAACCCTTTGTCAGCATAATCGTGGGAAATCGATGCGAGGCGCAGTCGCGGCGGATGAAGCCATGGCGCGCACGGGGGATCGGTGGATGTGGGACAAGCTCGTTTTCGGCACTGCAATTGCCGCGCGCCGGACTGTTCTTCAGTCGCACTTCGACGTTGTTCGGCAATTCGAGGAAATCGAGGAAAGCTGCATTCCCTCCTACGTGCATGCGAACAGGCTTGCTGCCTGGGTTGCCTGGCAACGAGCGAAAGTCGCGGCGCGGCTGTATAAACAGCATGCAGCCGACGGCCCGATCCTCGATTTCGGGGCAGCGACCGGCGAAGTGGGGCACCTCATAAGGAAGCGTGGGTCCTACACGATCATTGAGCATGACGACTTGCTCGCGGGCGCGTGCGGTGAGTGGCAGGACGCGCAAAGGACCACTCTGGATCGGGCGCAGCCCGGCAGCTTTGCCGCAATCTTCGCACTCGACTCGCTTGAACATAACGAGGACATTCCGGAGTTGGTCTCCCGGCTTGTCCCGCTCCTCTCGCCGGACGGTGTGTTCATCCTGTCGGGACCGACCGAAAGCGGGTTTTACCGGTTTGGGCGACGCCTTGCCGGCTTTTCCGGACATTATCACCACTCCACGATCTTCGACATCGAGGCGATCATGTCGAGACAGTGCAGGCTCATCGACGCACGGCGTGTGCCCCTCTTTCCTACCCTGTTCAGGGTCACCGCGTGGCGCGCCAACGCGGCGGGATCGCCGAGGTGACGCACGCATTTTGCCTGACCCCGGCACTCGCGAACGTCGTGACGATTTCGATTGGCCAAGGTTCGAGGGTGACGGCCGAAAAGCCGCGCTCAGCCGAAGGACCATCAATCATCCTGCTTGAGCGAGACTGAAGGGGTGTTCCATTCCGCCATTCCGCCCGAAGTTCTCGTCGCGCCCCTACGGGTCGCAGTGATCGTCCCGTGCTACAGGGTGACGGCGCATATCGGCGAGGTCATCGCCCGCATCGGACCCGAAGTCGAAGCGATCTACTGCGTCGACGACGGCTGCCCGGACGGGTCCGGCCGGACCATCGAGACGACAATCGCGGATGAGCGCGTGAAGGTCATCTATCACGAGGAGAACCAAGGGGTCGGCGGCGCGATGCTGACTGGCTACCGTGAGGCGCTGAAGGACGGTCACGACATTCTGGTCAAGATTGACGGCGACGGGCAAATGGATCCGGGCCTGATCCCCCAGTTCGTTTACCCGATCGCTCTTGGTGCAGCCGACTACACGAAGGGAAATCGCTTCTTCAATCTGGAAAATGTCCACGGAATGCCACTGGTGCGCCTGATCGGGAATGGCGGTCTCTCGTTCCTGACCAAGCTCTCGTCGGGTTACTGGAATATCTTCGATCCAACCAACGGCTACACTGCAATGCATCGCTCGGTTGGAGAACTCATTATCGAGCGCAAGATCGACAAGAGATACTTCTTCGAGACCGACATGCTTCTCAATCTCTACCTCATGCGGGGAGTGGTTCAGGATGTCCCGATGGTCGCCGTCTACGGCAGTGAGAAGAGCAACCTTCGGGTCGGCCGCCTCGCCCTTCCGTTTCTCGTCAAGAACCTCAGGAACGCGGGTCGAAGGTTCCTCGTCCATTATCTCATCCGCGATTTCTCGCTTGCCACTCTCGAGGCGATCATCGGCTTTGCACTCCTCGCCTTCGGATTCATCACGGGCGAGATCTTCTGGGCGCGTTCGTACACCGAGGGTCATGCAGCAACCGCAGGGCAGGTCATGATCGCTGCGCTGCCGATCCTGAGCGGCATTCAGCTGCTGCTTTCCGCACTCAATTTCGACATGCGAAATGTACCCCTGGTGGTACGCCATCCACTGCTCTGCAATCGGCCAAGATGACGGCATACCAGCCGATCAGCGGGCACGTGAGGGCAGTGCCGCAAGAAGCTGGCCGACACCGGCTCTTCCTGCTGATCGCGCCATTGCTTTATGTCGCCTATGCGCTGCTGACGCCGCCTTTCCAGACGCCGGACGAACACCAGCACCTCTTCCGTGCGTGGCAACTGTCCGAGTTTCGCCTGGTCGGCGAACGCCGCGGAGATGCATCTGGAGGGGTGTTGCCCAGCGCTCTTGGGCAAGCGGCGCTGCCGGAAATCGGCTCACTTGAACCCCACGCCTCTTACCGTCCGGTCATTCAGCGCCCTTTTGGCCGCGATCGCGCAACCCCCCTCGAACCAGACGGACAGTCGAGCTTCTACGACTTCCGGGGCTCAGTCATCTACTCCCCTGCCGGCTATGTTCCCCAGGTGCTCGCCATCTGGATCGGCAAGGCCGGTGATCTCTCGATCGAGAACATCGTGCGACTGGGTCGGCTGTTGAACGCGGCTCTTTCGATCTTCCTCATCTCCCGGGCCCTTCGAGTGACTCCAGTGGGCGCATCTGCATTCCTTTTCATCGGCTTGTTGCCGATGACTGCCGCAGCCTCGGCAGCCTTCGGGCAGGACGGCCTGGTGATCGGAGGCGCCTGCCTCATCACCGCAACCGGCCTCCGCATGGCGCTTGGCGAACGATCGAAGACCAGTGACGTCCTCGTCACAGCCCTCTTCGCCATACTCCTCACCTTGTCGAAGGTTTTCTATCTGCCGCTCGCGCTGATCGGAGGGCGGCCGATCTCTGGCAAACGGATCGAACTGCACCGGCTCTTACCCAGCCTCGCGATCTGCCTAGTTGCCGCAATTCTTACCGCGGGGTGGCTTGTAGCGAATTCGCGAGCGGTCGTTGCTCCTTGGCCCGACATCCCCCCTGCGGCACAGACGCTCGCGAAATGGCACCGTCACCCGATGGAATTTCCAGCGCTCCTCGAGCGCACCTATATCGGGCATGGATCGGCCCTTTTTGGCTCCCTCTTCATGTTCGGTTGGCTCAATGTGGCCGCGAGTAGCGCAGCTGTCTTCCTGACACTGATTGCCCTCGGGCTGGTGTTCCTTGCCGGTGAGCCTGGAGCCCGCCGCCTTCCTGTACCGATGCGGCTCTGGCTTTTCGGCTCAGCCCTGCTGGTCTGGTTTCTGATCAGCCTGGTTGCCGGACTCTATTGGACGCCTGCATCGATGGCATCGATTCCAGGCCTTCAGGGACGCTATTTCATACCGATCGCCCCTGCGATCATCGTTGCGCTCGTTCCGGCGCACAAGGCCGCGACGACCTTCACGCGGCTCCTACCGGTCATGATGATCGGGGCAAACCTCGCCGCACTCGCGAGCATCGCGCGGGCCTTCTACACCTTTTAGCGGACGTCGAGCACGATCTTGCCGACGTGCTCGCCCGTTTCCATCCGGGCATGTGCCTGCGCCGCAGCATTGAGGTCGAAGACGGTGTCGATGACCGGCTTCAAACGACCGCCTTCGACATAAGGCCAGACGGTCTTTGCGATCTCGTCGGCCACCATCGTCTTGAACGCGATCGAGCGCGGCCGAAGTGTCGAGCCGGTCAGCATCAGCCGCCGGCGCATGATGTCGAAGATCGGGATCTCGGCGGTGGGCCCCCGCTGGACGGCAATTGAAACGTGCCGTCCCTCTTCGCAAAGACAGGCAAGATTGCGCGGCACGTAGTCGCCGCCGACCATGTCGACGACGACGTTGACTCCAGCCCGTTCCGTCACTCGGTGGACCTCTTCCACAAAGTCCATGCTCTTGTAATTGATGGCCGCGTCGGCTCCGACATCAAGGGCGCGCCGGCACTTCTCGTCACTTCCGCAAGTGACGATGATCCTGATGCCGAAGAGCTTGGCGAGCGCGATCGCCATGGTCCCGATGCCGCTCGTGCCGCCATGCACCAGGACCCAGTCTCCGTCGGCTGCAAAACCCCGTTCGAACAGGTTGACCCAGACCGTGAACAAGGTCTCGGGCATGGCCGCCGCTTCGAGCATCGAGAGGAGCCTTGGCACTCCAAGGCAGGTTCCTGCGGGAGCAACGCAATATTGGGCATAGCCGCCGCCCGGCACGAGCGCGCATACCTTCTGCCCGATGAGCTGTCCTGCGTCCTCGCCGGCGCCGACGACCTGCCCTGCGACCTCGAGCCCGAGAATGTCCGGCGCACCCGGTGGCGGCGGATAAAGTCCGCTACGCTGCAATATGTCGGGCCGGTTAACCCCTGCTGCGGCAACCTTGATCAACACCTCGCCTGAACCGGGACGCGGGACGGGCCTGTCGACGACGGCGAGGCCTCCTGAACCGTCGGCGACGACCGCGCGCATTGAGCTTGGAAGGTCCGGCACCCGCCGGCTTATTGACTTGGCGCGGCTATGGGTCAACGATTCGAGCGATGGACCTCGAAGACCTCTTTCCAAGCAAGCCGGGCGACCCCCTGGTCGAGCTTGCAAAACAGGATCTCGACCCCATGTCGATCGAGGAGCTGAAGGCCCGGATCGAAGCGCTCAAGGCGGAGATTGCCCGGGTCGAAGCCCACATGCAGCGTGCGCAGAGCCACCGCTCCGCAGCCGAAGAATTGTTCAAGAAGTCATGACCGGAGCGGCCGTTCAGCCGCCGACCATCTTTCAGCGCGATAATCTGTTGAAAAGCCCGGACACGACCCTTGATTGCGGCGGCCGCGCGTATGACATTGAAATCAAAGCCCGTGGGCTTCTCCGCGGGTGCGGGAGTCACAGCCTAAATGCCTAGTTTTGCTCGCGAACTCGAACAGACCCTTCACAATGCCCTCGGCGAGGCAAGCCGCCGCAGGCACGAGTATGCGACCCTTGAACATCTTCTGATCGCGCTCATCGACGACGAGCATGCGTCGAAGGTCATGACCGCTTGCGGAGTGAGCCGCGACGAACTTCGAGCCTCGGTCAAGCAGTATCTTGATAACGAGCTCGGCGCCCTTGTCGCCGACAGCGCAACCGACCCGACTCCGACCAGCGGCTTCCAGCGTGTCGTCCAGCGGGCGATCCTCCACGTCCAGTCATCGGGTCGCGATGAAGTGACCGGCGCAAATGTCCTCGTTGCACTCTTCTCCGAGCGCGAAAGCTATGCCGTCTATTTCCTGCAGCAGCAGGACATGAGCCGCCTCGATGCCGTGACCTATATCAGCCACGGGGTCGGCAAGGGCGAAACGCCGGCCGAGCCGCGGACGCCCGAGGGCACCGAGGAGAAGAGCGAGAAGGAAGGTGGAAAGAAGGAATCCGCCCTCAAGCAGTTCACCGTCGACCTCAACGAGAAGGCCAAGGCCGGAAAGGTCGATCCCCTGATCGGGAGAATGCCCGAGGTGGACCGGACCGTGCAGATCCTCTGCCGCCGTTCGAAGAACAACCCTCTCTACGTTGGTGATCCCGGCGTCGGCAAAACCGCAATCGCCGAAGGGCTTGCGCGCAAGATCGTTGAGGGAGACGTTCCCGATGTCCTCAAGGGAGCAGTGATCTACGCGCTCGACATGGGCGCACTTCTTGCCGGAACGCGGTACCGCGGTGACTTCGAGGAGCGTCTGAAGTCGGTCGTCGGCGAGCTCGAGAAGATGCCGCACGCGATCCTCTTTATTGACGAGATCCACACGGTGATCGGCGCCGGCGCGACATCAGGCGGCGCAATGGATGCCTCGAACCTCCTGAAACCGGCGCTGTCGAGCGGCGCGATCCGCTGCATCGGCTCGACGACCTACAAGGAGTTCCGCAACCATTTCGAGAAGGATCGGGCACTTCTGCGCCGGTTCCAGAAGATCGACGTCAACGAGCCCTCGATCGAGGACACCATCAAGATCATCGCGGGACTTCGCTCCTCGTTCGAGCAGCACCACAACGTCCGATACACCCCGGACGCCGTGAAAAGCGCAGTGGAGCTGTCGGCGCGATACATCCATGACCGCAAGCTGCCGGACAAGGCGATCGACGTGATCGACGAGGTCGGCGCAATGCAGATGCTGGTTCCGCCAAGCCGCCGCAAGAAGGTGATCACGCCCAAGGAAATCGAGGCCGTCGTTGCAACGATGGCACGCATTCCGCCAAAGTCGGTCAGCGCCGACGACAAGCAGGTTCTCGAGCACCTTGAGGCCGACCTCAAGCGTGTGGTCTTCGGGCAGGACCTTGCAATCGAGAAGCTCGCTTCGGCGATCAAGCTCAGCCGTGCGGGCCTTCGCGATCCCGACAAGCCGATCGGCAATTACCTGTTCTCGGGACCGACCGGCGTCGGCAAAACCGAGGTCGCGCGTCAGCTCGCTTCCGTCATGGGCATCCCGCTCCAGCGGTTCGACATGTCAGAATATATGGAGCGCCACTCCGTCAGCAGGCTGATCGGCGCTCCGCCGGGCTATGTTGGCTATGACCAGGGCGGGCTTCTGACGGACGCCGTCGACCAGCATCCCCACAGCGTGCTGCTGCTCGACGAAATCGAGAAGGCACATCCGGACCTGTTCAACATCCTCCTCCAGGTGATGGATAACGGCAAGCTCACCGACCATCACGGGAAGACGGTCGACTTCAGAAACACCATCCTCATCATGACGACGAACGCCGGCGCGTCAGACATGGCACGCGAAAGCATCGGCTTTGGCGCAGCCTCGCGCGAGGATGCGCAGGAGGACGCGGTCAAGAAGATGTTCACTCCGGAGTTCCGCAACCGCCTCGATGCGATTGTGCCCTTCTCCTATCTGCCTCCGGCAGTTGTTGCTCGCGTGGTCGACAAGTTCATCCTGCAGCTCGAGCTCCAGCTTGCCGATCGAGGCGTGCACATCGAGCTTGATGACGAGGCGCGTCAGTGGCTCGTCGATCGTGGCTACGACAAGCTTTACGGCGCTCGTCCGATGGGACGGTTGGTCCAGGAGAAGATCAAGCAGCCGCTCGCCGAGGAACTTCTGTTCGGCAAGCTCGTCAACGGCGGCGAGGTCAAGGTCCGGATCAAGGACAATGCACCTGCCTTCGAGATCGTGCCTGCCGCACCGAAGCCGGTAAAGACGAAGGCCAGGGCCCCCAAGAAGAAGGCTGGCGGCGAGGAAGCTCCTGCGGCCGAATAGGCGCATTTGTCTCAGCCCGGATGGAAGGGTCGGGCCAGGCCCGGCCCTTCCGTTTACCAGAAGCGGCTGATTGCGATTGCGGGCGTGACGGACGCCGCTGAATTATGGCCTTCGGGGCTAATCCACACTCCAAAGAGTATGCCCGCTCTGTCGCTCCAATTATATTCGACTGCAGGTGCGAAGCCGACAGCTGTTGATGCCAAGCCCCTGCTGTCAACGAGCGTGCCGTCGGGATAGGCGCCCTTTATCCTCGTCTTCGCCGTCGCTTCGCCGATGACGTCGAACGCAAGCACCCATTCGCGCGTGAGGCTATATTCGACCGCCCCGATGAGGGTGGTCTTGGAGCCCGGATGTGCAGTGCCCTGGAAGCCCGGCAAGGTCCCATAGACACTCCGGTCGCTGACCTTGGTCCCCGAGGCAAAGGACTGGAGCACGTTGATCCGCGCGCGCAGCAGCCGATTGTTCCTGAGGAGGAAATAATATTGAACGTTCAGTCCGATCTCGGTCGCGAATGTGCCTGAGCCGTGGCCCTCTTGCCTCGGACCAAGCCTGTCGTCCTTGCCGGTCGGAATCACTTCGTTGAGCACGATTGCGATGGTCGGGACACGGTGGTGGGGTGTGAAGCGCGTCAGCCGAAGCTGCGAAAGGAGCTTGAAGTCGCCGATCGCCATGCCCGAACCGGGCCTGTTGGTCGCGGTCGCGAATGCGGGCTGGAGGCCAACGGTCAGCTCATCGAGCAATCCATATTGATAGAAGCCGCTCGAGCCCGGGTGATGATCACCGTTCGCGATCGAATCGAAGAAATAGGGCTCGGTGTAGAAATGCCCCTTGGGCAGCGTGTCCGCGTTCGAGGCGAGCATCGGCCCAGTCCAGCGTGCCGACTTCTTTGCCGCATCCAGTCGTTCGGGAAGGCCGGCTTGAGCGTTTGACGCGATGCTCGTCGAACAGGCGAGCAATGCTGCAAATGTTCGCGCA
>DATMHD010000247.1:0-10197 GCA_035555075.1 Sphingomicrobium sp.
GATCTCGCGCTCCTGAAGGTCAGCTGGGATCTCGATCCGCTCGGACGATTGACCGGGCCGATATTTGAACGCGCGCTCGAGGGCGAGGTCGACGAAACCGCTGACCTTCTCGCCATCCCAGATCGGAATCTGGCGAGCGATGATGGGAGAGACGCTCATCGGCTGCAGCGCGGAGAGCAGGTCGCGGATGCGGCCGTGCGCCTGGTCGATGCGGTTGACGAAGATGAGATGGGGAATGCCAAGCTCGTCGAGCGCTCGAAGGGCAGGTGCTGCAAGGGGAGCGCGCGCAGGATCCGGGTCGACCACCACGATCGCGACATCGGCAACGGCAAGCGCCTTCGTTCCGTCGGCGGCAAAGCCGATCGAGCCTGGAACGTCGATGATCGCGAACTGATCGCCTAGATACTGGAAATTGTAGAGGTTGAGCTCGGTCGAGCCGCCGCGCTGGCGCGCTTCCGGACTTGAATCTCCGATGCTGGAGCCGTTGGCCGTCGACCCGAGACGGTCGGTGGCGCCGGCTGCGAACAGCATCGCTTCGGCAAGGCTGGTCTTTCCTGCGCCGGCGGGTCCCACCAGCGCAATCACTCGGGTGCCTTTGGATGGTTGTCCGGCCATGCGACTCTCCCTTCGTGCCTTGAAGGGCGCGCGAGTCGCACAAGTGAGGCGCTCGGGCGCCGTTCCGTTGAAACGCTCACCGTCCGCCTGTTTTTCAAGCTTTGCAAGGGGGGAACGGCTCGACAGTTCTGGGGTTGGGCCGGCGAGGAGCGTCTGAAGCATGGCAGGACTGGCCGACAAGGCGGTGAAGGCAGCAACGGCACCGCCGGGGGAGAAGGGACAGGAAGCCAAGACCCCGGCGCAGATCCCGGCCCCGGGCTGGAAGGAGATCGCCTTTCGGACCTGGAGCGAATCGTCCAAGGACAATATCTCGCTCGTCGCGGCGGGCGTCGCCTTCTACGGCTTTCTTGCAATGGTCCCGCTGCTCGGCGCTACCGTTCTCACCTACGGCCTCGTCGCAAGCCCGGACACGGTGCTCCACAACGTCGGCTCGCTTGCAAAGACGATGCCCCACGACATCGCCAAGCTCATCGGCGACCAGCTGATGAACGTCGTGAAGACGTCCGGAAGCAAGAAGGGGCTCGGGCTCGTAGCTGCGCTGCTGCTTGCGCTCTGGGGGGCCCGCAATGCCGCCGGATCGGTCATCATCGCCCTCAACATCGCTTATGAGGAGGAAGAGAAGCGCAGCTGGCTGAAGGTCACCTTGCTCTCGCTTGAGATCACGCTCGCGGCGGTGCTCCTCGCGATGGTTGGTGCGGCAGCGATCGGGGCAATGGTGGCACTGGAGCGACTGCTGCCCTCGATGGGGCGGCTCGGCGTGCTCTCCGGCCAGGTGCTCGCCTACGTCCTTCTCGCAGCGCTCGCGGCGGCGGCGGCGGCAACGCTGTACCGCTACGGTCCTTCGCGCCGCGAGGCAAAATGGGCCTGGCTTACGCCTGGATCGGCGTTCTTCGCGCTTGCCTGGGTCGTGCTGACGCTTGGCTTTGGGTTCTACGTATCCCGTTTCGGCAAATATAATCTGACCTATGGATCGCTCGGCGGTGTCGTGATCCTCGTCACATGGCTCTATCTCTCGAGCTTCGTCCTCCTCTTCGGCGCCGAGTTCAATTCGGAGGTCGAGCACCAGACCGCCCGCGACACGACTGCTGATCCAGGCGAGAGACCGCTTGGCGAGCGCGGCGCCTGGTCGGCCGACCATGTCGCGGACGGGCCGGACGACAAGGGGAAGGAAGGCGAAAGCGAGAAGCCCCTTTCCGATGATCCCGGGGCGCGCGAGGAAAGCGAAACGGGGGCGGGGACCACTCCTTCTTCCGGAGACGGGCACCCTTATCTTGCCGCGCGTCTTACCAATCGGGCGGCGGGCATCGCGGGCTTCAAGAAGGTCGGGATGGTGTCGGCGGCATGTTCGACGATCGGCCTGTCGCTGCTTCGACGGCGCGGCCGCGAGCTTGCGGGCGCCGCCCTCGTTGCAACAGCCGTCGGCTTGTCACTGCTCAAACGCGAAGAATAGTCTAGCAGTCCGCCATGGCCGAGCGCGAACCCATCTTCGATCCGAGGGGGCACCAGGCAGCATCGCCCTGGCAGATGCCGGCCCGCGCCTGGAGGGACATCGGAGCGAGGACCTACAAGCGGGTCTGGGACGATAATGTCGGACTGGTTGCCGCAGGCGTCGCCTTCTACGGCTTCTTCGCGCTCCTTTCCCTTCTTGGCCTCATTGTCCTCGTCTATGGCTTTGTTGCCGACCCCTTTACGGTCATCGAGCACATGGAAGCGCTGACGGCGGTGCTCCCGAGCGACGTCGCCTTCGTCATCGGCGACCAGTTGATGACTGCGGTCCGCGCATCACAGAAGACCAAGGGCTTTGGAATTCTGCTCGCCTTCCTGGTTGCGGTCTACGGCGGCACCAATGGCGCCGCATCGGTGATCACCGCGCTCAACATTGCCTATGAGGAGAAGGAGAAGCGGAGCCTCCTTGCCTTCTATGTCCTTGCAGTCTCCATGACCCTCGCAGCGCTCCTGGTGGCCCTCTGCGCGCTCGCCGCCACTGCGAGCCTCGCCTATCTCCAGCACCTCCTTCCAAGGGCCTCCTCCGGCCTCGTGCTCGGCGGGAAGGTTGCAGGCTATGTGCTTCTGGCGCTTGTTGCGTCGGGCATTGCCTCGACCCTCTATCGTTTCGGTCCGTCCCGCGAGCAGGCGAAATGGACCTGGATCACGCCGGGCAGCCTGTTCGCAGCGGTTGCGTGGCTCATGCTGACCTGGGCCTTCGGCATCTACGTCAGCCGCTTCACCAATTATCGCGCAAGCTACGGCTCGCTCGCCGCAGTCGTCGCGCTCCTCACCTGGATGTACCTTTCAGCCTACGCGTTCGTCTTCGGCGCCGAGCTCAACAGCGAGATCGAGCACCAGACCGCAAGGGATAGCACGACGGGCGCCCCCGAGCCGCTCGGCGAGCGAGGTGCCTGGGCGGCGGACAATGTTGCAACCGACGACACGGTCCAGGATCGTCCGGAGGAGCAGCGCGAAGGCGAGAAGCTGACCGGCGCGACCCCGAAGGTCGCCGAGGAAAAAGGCTAGGCCGCCGGAAGGAGCCGCCGCTCGCCGGCAAGCCGCAAGAGCGCCGCCTGGAGCTTCTCGAAGGCCCGGACCTCGATCTGGCGAATGCGCTCGCGGCTGACGCCGTAGACCTGGCTAAGCTCCTCGAGAGTCTTCGGCTCGTCCGCTAGCCTCCGCTCCATGAGGATGTGCTTCTCCCGGTCGTTGAGGCTTTCAAGCGCGCTCATCAAGAGATCGTGGCGAACGCGCGTTTCCTCGTCTTCGGCGATCCGCTCGTCCTGGAGCGGGCCGGTGTCGACGAGGAAGTCCTGCCACTGGTTCTCGCCCTCGCTGTCCTTCAGGGGCGCATTGAGGCTCGTGTCGCCGCCCATCGCCATGCGACGGTTCATCGACACCACTTCTTCCTCGCTGACGCCAAGGTCGGTCGCGATCTTTGCGACGTCCTGCGGCTTCAGGTCGCCTTCCTCGAACGCGTCGATCTGGTTCTTCATCCGCCGAAGGTTGAAGAACAGCTTCTTCTGCGCTGCGGTGGTGCCCATTTTGACGAGGCTCCACGAGCGAAGGATGAATTCCTGGATCGAGGCCCGGATCCACCACATCGCGTAGGTCGCAAGCCGGAAGCCGCGATCGGGCTCGAACTTCTTCACGCCCTGCATGAGGCCGATGTTGCCTTCACTGATGAGCTCGCTGACCGGCAGGCCATAGCCGCGATAACCCATGGCGATCTTGGCGACGAGCCTCAGGTGCGAATTGACGAGCTTTGCGGCAGCCTCGGTGTCGCCATGCTCGCGCCAGCGCTTGGCGAGCATATATTCTTCCTCGGGACTGAGGATCGGAAACTTCTTGATCTCCGAAAGATAGCGGTTGAGGCCGGCCTCCCCGCCGGATGCCGGGAGCGAGACGATCCCTTTTGCTTCAGCCATTTTCTTCGTCTTCTCCCTTTTGCAGGGCGCGATCCCAAAGGTGGGAAATGCGCCCTAGCGAGCTTAACCTTATACACCAAGCGCGTTGAACAGTTCCTGCATGTCCGGCGGCATGGGACTTGAGAACGACATCCTGTGCTTCGTGACCGGATGGATGAACCCAAGTTCAGCCGCGTGAAGCGCCTGACGATGAAACCCAAGTTCCTTCAGTATCTTCCCGTGCGTCTTTTTTGATCGGCCGTAGACGGGGTCACCGACCAGCGGATGTCCGGTCGAAGCCAAGTGGACGCGGACCTGGTGGGTGCGCCCCGTCTCAAGCCTGCATTCCACCAGCGCTGCGTCGCGAAGAACCTGAAGTCGCTTCCAGTGCGTGACCGCCCTCTTGCCGCGGCCAGCGGCAACGATCGCGATCTTCTTGCGGTTTGCGGCTGACCTTGCGAGCGGTGCGTCGACCGTGCCTTCGGCCGCTCTTGGAACGCCGCTCACGATGGCGACGTACCGCCGGTCCACCGAATGGGCTGCAAACTGCCTTGCAAGGCCCTCATGGGCGACGTCCGACTTGGCGACGACGAGAAGGCCCGAAGTGTCCTTGTCGATCCGGTGGACGATGCCCGGCCTTGCAACTCCTCCAATGCCGGAGAGCGAGCCCCCGCAGTGGTGGAGGAGCGCATTGACTAGTGTCCCATCGAGATTGCCTGCGGCCGGATGCACGACGAGGCCCGCAGGCTTGTCGACCACGAGGAGATGCTCGTCCTCGAAGACGACATCAAGCGGAATGTCCTGCGCCTCGTTGTGCGCGGGTTTGGGGTCGGGCACCGCAACCCGAAGCGTCTCCTCGCCGCGGACCTTCACCGAAGGATCGCGAACGAGCTTTCCTTCCGTTTCCACCGCGCCGCCGCGGATCAATGCCTTCAGCCGTTCGCGCGACAGTGTCGGGACGGCTGCCGCGAGGGCGCGATCGAGCCGCCAGCCGGCATGGGCGGGCTCCAGGCGCACGTCGATCGTCTGAATTCCCCCCATTCTCGTCGATAATATGGGAAAGGGGCACCTGCTGTTCAACGTCGGGGCGCTTGCGCCACCTTAAACTCTGTCGCATCAATTGTTGTCGATGAAGCCAGTAGATCTTGCGAGCCTGCTTTGCTCCCGCCTTTGCCACGACCTCATGTCGCCTATCGGCGCGCTCAACAACGGAATCGAACTCCTTGCCGACGAGACTGATCCCGAGATGCGGGAGAAGTGCCTCGAACTCCTGGCCGACAGCGCACGCGCCTCGGCGAACAAGCTGAAGTTCTTCCGCCTCGCATTCGGCGCTGCAGGAGGATTTGGCGAGGAGATCGACACGCACGAGGCCGAAGTGGCGCTCGAGGGGCTGTTCGGGCCCGAGCGGCGGATCGAGCTTGGGTGGGCGGTCGGCGATGCCAAGCTTCCCAAGGATGCAGTGAAGCTTCTTCTCAACCTTGCGATGCTTGCCGGCGATGCGCTGGTGCGCGGCGGAAGGCTCGACGTCGGTGCGGAACGCCGTGACGGCGAAATCGAGGTTGCAGTGAGGGCCGAGGGCCCGCGCATCCTTCTTGACCCCGCGCTTCGTGAAACCCTCTCGAGCGGTGGGGATGGGTCGATCGAGCCCCGCGCTGCTGCCGCCTGGCTCGCCCACAACATGGTGACGAGCGGAGGCGGGGCGATCCAGTTGTCGGACCCTGGAAATCCCGCGCTCATGATCGGCGCTCGCATCCGGGCATCCTGACCGGGGCGCTCCGCTCCTGCCCGAAGGCCGTTCAAACTTACCCACAAGGATAACGGGCCATTAACACCTGCGCGGCATAAGCCTCCCAAACCCTTGGGATTGCACGCGCGTGGATGACCTGATTGCCGATTTCGTAGCCGAATGCCGCGAAATGCTCGAAGCGCTGGGCGGCGAGATCGTCGCCTGGGAAGCCCAGCCGGACGATCGTGCCCGGCTCGATAGCATCTTCCGCTTCGTCCATACCGTGAAGGGCAATTGCGGCTTCTTCGATTTTCCCCGCCTCGAGGCTCTTAGCCACGCTGCCGAGGACGCCCTTGCGGACGTCAGGGCAGGGCGGCGCCAGCCGGACGCGCCCCTTGTCAGCGCCGTGCTCGCGATTATCGACCGGATCGGCGAAATGGTCTCGGCGATCGAGGCCGGCGAACCGATGCCCGCCGGCGATGACACCGCTCTCCTCCAGGCACTCGCACCAGGAGCCGAAGTTTCCGTAGCGCCGGTTGCGGCAGGGACCGGCGAGGGGACGATCCGGACCTCCGCTGCGCCAAGGACCATCCGTCTTTCAGTCGAGCTTCTTGACCGGGTGATGAGCACCGTTTCCGATATGGTGCTTGCAAGAAACGAGCTTGCACGCCGGCTGCGCGAATCGCAGACCGAGGTCGCAGTCGACGGAGCGTTCGAGCGCCTGTCATCGATCATCGCCGAAATGCGCGACGCAATTACGCGCACGCGCATGCAGCGGATCGAGAACCTTTTCGTCGGGCTGCCGCGGATGGTTCGTGATCTTTCGGCCGAGCTTGGCAAGCAGGTCCTGGTCGACATCGAAGGGGGTGACGTCGAGCTCGATCGCGAGATGATCGAGATGATCCGCGATCCCCTGACCCACATCATCCGCAACGCCGTCGATCACGGTATCGAGAGACCAGCCGAGCGCATCAAGGCCGGAAAGCGCGAGATCGGCGTCCTGTCGGTTTCGGCGCGCCAGTCGGGCAATCAGATCCTGATCGATATCCAGGACGATGGGCGCGGCATCGACGGCAAGAAGCTCGTTGAGAAGGCCATTGCCGCAGGCACCCTCGACAAGGCGGGCGCAAGCCAGCTCTCGGGGCGCGCGCAGCTGGCGCTCATCTTCGAGGCTGGCTTGTCGACCGCCAAGGAAGTCACCGCCATCTCGGGGCGCGGCGTCGGCATGGATGTCGTCCGCTCCAACGTCGAGCGGATCGGGGGCATCGTCGAGGTGGACAGCAGGCTAGGGGAGGGCACGCGGATGACCCTTCGCGTGCCACTGACGCTCACCATCATCCCGGCGCTGACGGTGTCGATCGCCGGCCAGCATTTTGCAATTCCGCGCTCTGCAATCGAGGAAATCGTTCGCGCCAATGGCGAGAGCGTGACGCTCGAGCATGTGGGCGGGGCGGGCGTCGCGACCATCCGCGGCCGCCGGGTTCCGGAAGTTTCGCTAGCCTCCATCCTCGGGCTTCAAAGTGCGGTCGAGGAAAAGGACCGTACCCTCATCGTGCTTCATCCAGCAGGAGGCGATGTCTACGCCCTCTCAGTGGACCGGATCCACGATCACGAGGAGCTGGTCGTGAAGCCGGCCGCGCCCGTCGTGATGGCGACCGGCCTTTATGCCGGGACCACGCTTGCCGACGATGGCAGCCCGATCCTCCTGTTCGATCCTGCCGGGATCGCCGAGGTGGGCGGAATCAAGCTCGAGACTCTCGAACGTGCGGCAAGGATCGCCGATGGCCCGGCTGCCGCCGGCGCGAAAGCAACGCCGGTACTTCTTTTCCGCGGTGTCGATGGCGGTCGCCGTGCGCTCCGCCTAGCGATTGTCGATCGCATCGAGGAGGTGCCGGCATCGAGCGTCAGGCAGGCGGCAGGACAGCTTCGAGTGCAGGTCGGCGAGGCGATCCTTCCGCTCGCTGGCCTCACCTCGAGCGAGATCACAGACGAGAAGATCCGCCTCTTCCGCCTGAACGACGGCAACCACGAGATTGCCTATGCTTTTGGCGAAGTCGTCGACTTTGCAGCTCTCGAGCATGACATCATCCACGCCGAGCGCGCGGGCGAAATCAGCGGCGTGACCCTGATCAACGGCGAACCTGCAGAACTGGTTGATGCGCACTGGCTCTTTGCGAGCCATGTCGGCGCAGGAGCCAGGGGAAGCGAGCAGCCGGTCTGCCGCATGCCGACGAACGATCCCTGGATGCAGAACATGCTTCGGCCGACGGTCGAAGCGGCCGGCTACCGGGTCATCGGGGAAGATGATCCGGCAAAGGCGGATCTCGTCATTGCTGCACATGGCGAGCCTGTCGACGATGCCGCAACTGCGATCATTCTCAGGAGCGAACCCGAGCCGAGCGGGAAGAAGGATCCAAGCATCTACCGTTATGACCGTGCGGGACTGCTCATGGCGCTGAAATCGGCAAGTGGAGGAAGGAAGTGAACGAGCTTCTGCTTGTAGTGACGATCGCCGGTGAGCGCGTCGCGCTCCCGTCGTCTGCGGTCGAATCCGTGGTCGAGCTCGACACACTGATCCCGGTCCCGCGTGCTGCACCCCATGTTGCAGGCCTCTCCGCGCTTCGGAGCCGGGTCCTTACAGTCATCGACTGCATGCGTTCACTTGAGCTTGGGACCACCGACTGCTCGCACGGGATCCGCGAGGCGGCCGTGGTGGAGCTCGATGGCCATCATTACGCCCTCATCGTCGATCTCGTCGAAGACGTCGTCGAGGCGCTTTCCGATCCTCTCCCGGTGCGCGCTGCAATGGGACCTGGCTGGGAACGCGTGTCGCGTGGAATGATCGAGACCGAGAGCGGGCCACTGCTCCTCGCCGATGTCGCGTCGCTTATTGCCGGCGCCGAGGCGAGGGCTGCGGCTTAAGCTCTTCGTTACCCTTAGCGTTTATTTGCATCACGGTTGGAAGCGGGAAAGCCGAAGAATGAAAAGCTGTTTGATCGTCGATGATTCGAAAGTGATCCGAAAGGTCGCGCGGCACATTCTCGAGACCCTCGACTTCGAGGTCGAGGAGGCGGGCGATGGCCAGGAAGCCCTGTCGCGCTGCGAGGCCAAGATGCCCGACGTCGTGCTGCTCGACTGGAACATGCCGGTGATGAGCGGCATGGAGTTCCTGAAGCTGCTGCGTCAGCGTGGTCATGATGACCAGCCCAAGGTCGTCTTCTGCACCACGGAGAATGACATGGCGCATATTCGCGCGGCCCTCGAAGCGGGCGCAGACGAATATGTGATGAAGCCGTTCGATCGCGAAACGCTCCACATCAAGCTCCAGCTCGTCGGCGTCGCCTGAGCAGCCCGGCCATGGAGCGGGCGCTCGCCAGATCGCGGGACCCCTTTCTGGACCCGCGCAGCACAGGCCGCAGGATCAGGCTCATGATCGTCGATGATTCGACGGTCGCGAGGGCCGTTCTGTCGCGGATGGTGGAAAGCGATCCGGCGTTCGAGATCACGGCCGTTGCCGGAACTGCCGAGGACGCGATCGAAGCCCTCGCCGAATGCCGGGTCGATATCATGATCCTCGATCTTGAGATGCCCGGAGCTGGCGGCCTGAAGTCGATCCCGAGGATCATCGCAGCTGGCGCCGGCGCCAAGATCATGATTGTCTCCTCGCTTGCCGAGGACGGTGCCGAACAGACCGTTGCAGCACTTGCGCTCGGGGCTGCAGATACGATGCCGAAACCGGGGACCGGACGCTTCAACGGCAAGTTTTCCGAAATCCTGCTCCGGAAGCTGAAAGCGCTTGGCTATGCGGGCGACCAACCGCCTATTGGCAACCGCGATCCCGCGACCGCCAGGACGCTTCTGAGGGCCATGTCTTCGGATCCCATCGAGGCGCTTGCAATCGGCGCGTCGACCGGCGGAATTCACGCGCTTGGCGTGCTGTTCCACGCGCTTCCTCCAATTCTTGGCGTCCCCATCCTTGTGACCCAGCATCTGCCGATCCCGTTCATGAGCGTCTTCGCCCGCCAGCTCGGCGGCGTTGCGCAGCGGGAGGCACTGGTGGCCGAGGACGGAATGGAGCTTGCTCCCGACCGCATCCTCGTCGCGCCGGGCGATGCCCATCTTACGATCGAACCGGCGCGCTCGGGCTTCGTCGTGCGGCTTGCTCATGGTCGGAGCAGCAGCGGCTGCATGCCCTCGGTCGATCCCATGCTTGCATCGGTCGGCGCGATGTTTGGAAACGGCGCCGCTGGCGTCATTCTTACCGGCATGGGACGCGACGGTGTCGAAGGTGCGTCGCGGCTCGTTGCCTGCGGAGGCTCGATCCTTGCCCAGGATGAAGGGAGCTCCGCGGTTTGGGGGATGCCGCGCGCAGTCCTCGAGGCAGGACTTGCCTGCGCAGTCCTGCCACCTGAGAAAATTGCTCGGCGTATTGTATCGCGTACCGAGGAGCCGCCCACGTGC
>DATMHD010000248.1:0-3599 GCA_035555075.1 Sphingomicrobium sp.
ATGGAGCGCGGAGGATTGAATGTACTGAATTATTGATCTTCTCACCCCTGCCGAGGTGGATGAGTGCCGCCGGATCGCCGCGACGGCCCCGTTCGTCGATGGACGGATCACCAATCCGCACAACACCGCCAAGCAGAACGAGCAGCTCCACGAGGCCGAGGCCTATCAGAGGAGCTCGCACATGCTCCTCCAGGCGTTTGCGCGAAGTCAGGAATTCCGGGATTTCGCATTCCCGTCGCGCATCGCACCGCCCTTCCTCACGCGGTACCGTCCGGGCATGAAGTACGGGTTCCACACCGACGCAGCTTTCATCAGGATGCCCCAGGGCGAGCTTCGAAGCGATCTCAGCTCGACCATCTTCCTCAATGACCCGGAAACCTATGAAGGCGGATCGCTGCACATCCAGCTTGGCGACACCGACATCCGGATCAAGCTTCGTTCAGGGCAAGCCATCATCTACCCGTCCGACACGCTCCACGAGGTCGAGCCGGTCACCAAGGGCGAGCGGCTGGTCGCGATCACCTTCATCCAGAGCCGTGTCCCGGACCCGTTCCGCCGTAACCTCCTGTTCAACCTGAACGAGGTCGCCGCCCTCGAGGGGCTGAACATGAGTCACGAAAACTATACGAGGATGCAGCTCGTCCAGGCGCAACTGCTCCGCCATTGGGCGGAACAGCCCTAGGCGGCTTTCTGCAGATGCTTGCGGCCCAGTAGCTCGGCGATCTGGACGGCGTTCAGCGCAGCGCCCTTGCGCAGATTGTCGCTGACCACCCACAGGCTGAGCCCATTCTCGACGGTCGGGTCCTCGCGGATGCGACTGACGTAGGTCGCATATTCTCCGACAGCCTCGACCGGCGTCACGTATCCGCCGGCTTCGCGCTTGTCGACGACCATGACGCCAGGAGCTTCGCGCAGGATCTCGCGGGCCTCGTCGGCCGAGATCTCATTTTCGAATTCGATGTTCACCGCCTCGGAATGGCCAACGAAGACCGGTACCCGGACGCAGGTCGCACTGAGCTTGATCGAACGGTCGAGAATCTTCTTGGTCTCGACGACCAGCTTCCACTCTTCCTTGGTGGACCCATCATCGAGGAAAACATCGCACTGGGGAATGACATTGAAGGCGATCTGCTTGGGATAGACGACAGGCTCTTTTGGGTCGCCGACGAAGATGTTTCGCGATTGCTCGATCAGTTCGTCCATTGCCGCCTTCCCGGTGCCGGAGACCGACTGGTAGGTCGCAACGACCACGCGCTGGATCCTTGCGGCGTCATGAAGCGGTTTCAGCGCAACGACGAGCTGCGCAGTGGAGCAGTTCGGGTTCGCGATGATGTTCTTCTTGGTGTAGCCGGCGATAGCGTCGGAATTGACCTCCGGCACGATCAGAGGGACGTCCGGGTCCATCCGGAACAGCGAGCTGTTGTCGATCACCGTGCAGCCGGATGCCGCCGCCTTTGGAGCATAGACCTTCGAGACGTCCGAACCGGCGGCGAACAAGGCGATGTCCCAGCCGGTGAAATCGAAATGCTCGAGATTCTTCACTCGGAGGGTCTCTCCGCTGTCGCCAAAATCAATCTCGTCGCCGGTCGACCTCGAGGATGCGACCGCAGCGACCTCGTCGAGCGGGAATTGCCGCTCGCCAAGAATGTTGAGGAGTTCGCGACCGACATTGCCGGTCGCACCGACCACCGCGACCCGGTAACCCATCTGTTTTTTCCGTCTCTTCCTAATGCGTTCCCGAAGCAGGGATGCCGTGCGAAGTGGGCTCGGGACCCCCGATTGTCAACGCGGCGAAAGCTGTCACATTCGCAGCCGGGTCAAGGGGGGAATACATGGCCGCGGCGCTGCGAGGATTGGTGGTGACGGCGCTGCTTCTAGCGGCCTTCGGATTGAAGGGCATGCTTGCGGAGGCGCCTTCGCGCCCTTCGCATGTCGAAGCTGGCGGCTTCGACGCGGACCGCGCCGCGGACCGGCTCCAGCGGATCCTCGGGGACCAGCGCCCGCACCCCGTCGACAGCCAAGGTGATGATGCAGTCCGCGCCCGCCTGATGACCGAACTTCGGCGGATCGGCCTCGAGCCCCGCGTCCAGGAAGCCACCGACTGCAGTGCAATGCCGAAGAGCCGCTATGTGAGCTGCTCCCATGTCCACAACGTCATCGCGACGATCCCGTCGCTGCGTCCCGGACCGCAGCTTCTCCTCAACGCGCACTATGATTCCACGCCGACGGGTCCAGGGGCGGGCGACGATGGCCTTGGCGTTGCAATCCTCCTCGAGGTCGGATCGATCCTCAAAGGCTCGCCGCCGCCGCGTCCAGTCACGCTCCTTTTCAACGAGGGCGAGGAATTCGGGCTAAACGGGGCACACGCCTTCGTTCGGGGACATACCCTGGCCCGCGAGGTCAATTCGCTCATCAACGTCGATGTCCGGGGCGTCACCGGACCCGCCTTGATGTATGAAACAAGCGACCCCGACGAAGCGGCAGTCCGCATCTACGCGCGCGCCGCCGACCGGCCTTACGCAAATTCGATCAGCACCGATTTTGCAAAGCTCATTCCCAACACGACCGACGTCGTCTTCTTCAAGCCGCGCGGCTGGACCCTCCTCAACTACGGCATCATCGGCAATGAGACCCGCTATCATTCGCCCGGCGACACGGTTGCAGCCCTCGACCCGAACAGCCTCGCCCATGTCGGAAATCAGGTCCTTTCAAGCACGCGTGCGATGGCGGCTATACCCGATCCCTCGGCCGAAGGGTCCGGACGGGCCGTGTTCACCGACCTTGCGGGCCGGGCGTTCATTCACCTTCCGCTCGTCCCTGCGGCCGCGATCCTTGCTCTCCTGCTCCTCGGGTCCATCTTTCTTGCCGGCCGCGACAGGGTATTTGGACAGCCGCTTGGCATTGCCGCCCTCATGACCATCGGCGGCATGGCAGCCTCCGGATTTGCCGGGTTCCTCCTCAATCTCCTCCGTGCAGGTGATTTCTGGCGAGCCTATCCCGCTTTTGCCTATCTCGCGCTCTACGCGGTCCTCATCCTTGCCATGGCCATGATCTACGCAAGGTTCGGGTGCGGCATCGACAGGCGCCGGGTGCGGGCTGCCTCATGGCTCCTCGTCCTCCTCATCGGTTCGGCGCTCAGCCTTGCCCTTCCAGGAGCGACAATCTTCTTCCTGATCGCTCCCGCCATGGCGCTGCTCGGCATTGCGGTTGGCAAGCGCTCACCGCTCCTTGGTAACGTCTTCGTCCTCGTCGCCGCGCTGGTGCAGCTCCTTATGTTCGCGCAGCTCCTCGCATTGATCGAAATGCTCCTCATCGACGGGCCTTTATGGGCCGTGACCCCCCTTGCTGCACTTGCAAGCCTGCCCCTGCTGATCGAGCTCGACGCGGCGGCAATGCGACCGTCCGTCATCATGCTGTTCCTGTGCTCGCTCGGCTTTTCCGCCGCAGCCCTTTCGATGCCACGCGCGAGCAGGGATCGACCGCTGGGCTTCAGCATCGACTATTTCAGGGACGCCCAGAAGAAGAGCGCGGACTGGGCTATCGCCACGAAACAGGCACCGTTGCCCCGGGACTATCCCGGCAAGTGGGATACGGGCACC
>DATMHD010000249.1:0-3928 GCA_035555075.1 Sphingomicrobium sp.
ACGACCCCAGATTGAACCGGTGACGAGGCAGATCGCGGCGAACGCAGCGCCCGCGGGAGCGACGCCTCGACCCGCGACAGCGGCGAGCGGATGACGCCAGACGAGCTGGCTGATCGAAGCACCTGCGATCCCGAGCCAACCGGCCATCCCGAGCCACGCGGCGGGCACGTGAATGTAGAGGATCCGCACGGTCTCGCCCTGGAGGTAATCCGGCGGGGTAAGCATCAGGCCTGCGGCCATCCCCAGCCCAGCAAGCGCCAGACCAATCAGCAGGAGCCAGGTGGTCGCCGGCTTCGCGAAGCGCAGGAACCGCGCGGGGTTGGCAAGCGCGTGCATTGCGCCGCCCGTTATGCCCTTCCGATCAGGCGCTGCGCCATCGCGTCTGCCACGGCGGCTGGATCGCGGCCGGTCGAGGCGCTTTCCGCCCAGATCTGCTCGAGCCGAACCGGGATGCCTTCGATGCGCTGGCGCACCAGGCCAGCATCGCCGTCGCCCACATACTCAGTGCAAACGTTGATGATGCCGCCCGCGTTGATCACATAGTCCGGCGCGTAGAGAATTCCGCGCGCATGGAGGCGCTGGCCGTCGTCGGGCGTCGCCAGCTGGTTGTTCGCGCCGCCTGCTACAATCGGCGTCCGGAGCGCCTCGATGGTCTGCTGAGTGAGAATTGCGCCAAGCGCATTGGGGCTGACCACGTCGGCTTCGAGACCGAGGATTTCATCCGGGGAAACGACCGTGCCGTTCGTCGCGTCGGCGAGCTTCTGCGCCTTTGCCTGGTCGACGTCCGCGATGGTCAGCTTGGCGCCTTCCGCGCAGGCGTGAAGCGCGACGCCTGTGGCGACGCTTCCGGCGCCCTGCATTGCGATGTGCAGCCCCTCGAGATTGTCCTTGCCGAGCGCGCGCTTCACAGCGGCCTTGATGCCGAGGAATACGCCCAGCGACGTGTGCGGCCCCGGATCGCCGCCGACATCTCCACCCGAGTTCGGAAGGCCGGCTACAAATTTCGTCGAGCGCGCGACCTCGATCATATCGGCCACGTTGATGCCGACATCCTCGGCCGTAACGTAGCGCCCGCCGAGGTGATCGACCGCCTTGCCGAATGCGTGCAGCATGTCGGGTGACTTGCTCCGCTCAGCATTGGCCACGATCACGGACTTGCCGCCACCGAGAGGCAACCCGGCCATCGCATTCTTGTAGCTCATGCCACGCGAGAGGCGCAGCGCGTCGACGAGCGCTTCCTCGTCCTTCGCGTAATGCCAGAAGCGCGCTCCGCCGGCCGCCGGGCCGAGGTGCGTCGAATGGACGGCGATGATCGCCTTCAGCCCGGACTTCACGTCGTTAACGAAGTGAACTTCCTCATGATCGTCGAAATCGGGCAGGCCCCAGGGCGTCGTCATGGCTTCGCGAATGTCCGGTTCTGAAAGAGAAAAATGGGGCGATCGAGGGGACTTGAACCCCCGACCCTCGGTACCACAAACCGATGCTCTAACCAGCTGAGCTACGATCGCCACGGTGTATCAAAGGAGCGGTTCCTTTGGCCGCGCGCGCCACTTAAGGGGCAGCGTGAACGAACGCAAGGATGGGTCCACGGCATGAACCCGACGATCGAGAAATTCGGCTATCCGGCAACGCTGGTTCGAGAATTCGAGCATTGGCTTGTCCTTGTGCGACCGGCGCAGGTCACGCTCGGTTCGCTCGTCCTCGCCGCCAAAAGCGACGCAACCGCCTACCATGAACTGCCAAGGGAAGCGTTCGAAGAGCAGCATGACGCCATTCGAGCCATCGAAGCCGCGCTCGCCGAATTCTGCGATTACGAGCGGATCAACTATCTGATGCTGATGATGGTTGACCCTAACGTCCACTTCCACGTCATCCCCCGCTACTCAGAACCAAGGGCGTGGAACGAGATCGAAATTCCCGATCTGGGATGGCCCGGACCGCCAGACCTCGGAAGCGCGTTCAGGCTCAATCAGGGGCAGTTACCAGCGCTGGTGTCGGACGTTGCCGCACGATTTCGTTAGTCAATGAAAGCCATTTACTTGCGTGTGACGTTGCGGAAGCGCATCTTTCCCCGCCTCGGGGAGAAATGAAATGGCGAGTCGGCGTTCATCATCGCCCGCGCCAAGCGTTTCGCTTCGCGAGACCCTCATCACGGCGGGGCTCGCGACCGAGCAGGCCGATATCCTGAGCAAGATCCCGCATCGCGTGGTCCACGTCGAGCCGCGAAGGCCATTTCGGGAAATTGGAGTTCCCCGCAACGAAGTGATGTTCGTTCGCTCCGGCATCCTTTCCAAGTTCAAGACTGACAATTCAGGACGGCGCCAGATCGTCGCGCTCCGTTTCCCGGGCGAAGGCATCCTCCCGCGCGACGGAATCGCCGATTATGGAATCCAGGCCATCGTTCGAAGTGAGGTGATGGTCGGGAAAGCGGAAGATTTCGACCCGATCGTCGATGCAAATCCAGAGATGCTGCGCTTCTTCAGACGGCTGATCCAGAGGAACGAAGCGATCGGATACGAATGGCTGGTGAATTGTGGGCGCCGCGATTCAACGGCGCGCGTGGCGCACCTGCTGTGCGAGACGGCCGTTCGCATGCACGTGAGCAATGGGGCGATGGTCAATCCATTCACGCAGCAACAGATTGCCGAGATCACGGGCCAGACGTCCGTCAACGTCAATCGCGTGCTTGCGGACATGGAGCGGCAGGGACTGATCCAGCGCAAAGGTCGCGAAATTCAGTTCATGGATTGGGACGAGATGCGCCGCGTGGCGAGCTTCCAGCCGGGCTATCTGGATATCTGAACCATGATCCCCGGCTTCGGACATCCCCCGGATGTCCTCCAGACGGGGATGGTGGGCGCGACAGGGATTGAACCTGTGACCCCACCCGTGTGAAGGGTGTGCTCTACCGCTGAGCTACGCGCCCGCCTCTAGCGAGAAGTTGGGCCAGATAGGGGCGGCCCGACCGCCTGTCCACTACTGAACGGCGTCTTTCAAAACCTTGCCCGGACGGAACTTGGGCTGAGACACGGCCTTGATCTGCATCGGCTCGCCAGTGCGCGGATTGCGTCCCGTTGAGGCCTTCCGCCGCGTGACCGAGAAATTGCCAAAGCCGACGAGGCGCACTTCGTCGCCACGCTTCAACGTCGAGGTGATCACTTCGAGCATCGTTTCGACTGCCCGCATCGCGTCGTTGCGGCTGAGGCCCGCACGATCGGCGACATGGCCAATCAATTCCTGCTTGTTCATGGGCCCGGCTCTCCCCTCACCCGAACGCCAAGACTCGTGCGCACGGGGGTCTCACCTTAAGGCAAGACTCCCCGCACGAGTCAAAGCCTAGTGACGGACCGTGACGCCTGATTCTGCCCCAGGCGTGGACACGGGCGGTTCCGCCGCATGCTCGTCCGGATCACTCCACTCGATCGCCTGAAGCGGCTCCGCCATCGCTCGAGCGAGCACCTCGTCGACATGGCTGACCGGAACGATCTCCAGCGCTTCCTTCACGGCTGTAGGAATCTCGGCGAGGTCCTTTTCGTTCTCCGCAGGGATCAGCACCGTGCGGATGCCACCGCGAAGAGCCGCGAGCAGCTTTTCCTTGAGGCCTCCGATTGGAAGGACCCGGCCGCGCAGCGTGACTTCGCCGGTCATCGCAATGTCGCGCCGAACCGCAACGCCGGTCAGCGTCGAGATCATTGCCGTGACCATGCCGATGCCCGCCGATGGACCGTCCTTCGGCACTGCGCCCTCGGGCAAGTGCACGTGGATGTCCTTGCGGGCGAAGATCGACCGCTTCACGCCATAGGCGGGTGCCCGGGCTTTGACGAAGCTCATCGCGGCCTGGATCGACTCCTGCATGACTTCGCCGAGCTTGCCCGTCGTCTTGATCTGGCCCTTGCCCGGGACGGTGACGGCTTCGATTGTCGGCAGT
>DATMHD010000250.1:0-3027 GCA_035555075.1 Sphingomicrobium sp.
TCCGGGTGGCCGAGCGCGTCGGCTATCCGGTGCTGCTGCGTCCGTCCTACGTGCTCGGCGGCAGGGGCATGGAGGTGGTCGAAGGGCCCCAGCAGCTCGACAATTACATCGCGACCGCGGTGCAGGTGTCGGGAAAGAGCCCGGTGCTCATCGACCGGTACCTGAGGGACGCGATCGAGGTCGACGTCGACGCCATCTGCGATGGTTCGGAAGTCGCGGTTTGCGGCGTACTCCAGCACATCGAGGAAGCAGGAGTGCACTCGGGCGACAGCGCATGTTCGATCCCGCCTTACAGCCTGTCCGCGACGATTGTCGGCGAGATCGAGAGGCAGACGCGCGAACTCGCGCTTGCCCTCAAGGTGAAGGGATTGATGAACATCCAGTTCGCGGTGAAGGACGAGGAGGTCTATCTCATCGAAGTGAACCCGCGCGCCAGCCGGACGGTCCCCTTCGTCGCCAAGGCAATCGGACGTCCAGTCGCCAAGATCGCGGCGCGAGTCATGGCGGGCGAGACGCTCGGGGGCCTTGGCGAGATCAAGCGCGGGGTCGACTATGTCGCCGTCAAGGAGTCGGTGTTTCCCTTCGCTCGTTTCCCGGGCACCGATCCGGTGCTTGGACCAGAAATGAAGAGCACCGGGGAAGTCATGGGAATCGCCCGCGAATTCGATATCGCTTTTGCCAAGGCGCTGATCGGTGCGGGAATGGCTCTCCCGCAGGGCGGAACGGCGTTCGTGTCGGTCAAGGACGGGGACAAGGAAAATATCCTGCCGGCGGTCGAGAAACTCGTCGAGCTCGGCTTCCAGATCATCGCGACCAGCGGAACTACGGCCCACCTCCAGGCGAGAGGGCTGCCGGTCGAGCTTGTCAACAAGGTCGCGCAGGGACGCCCGCATATCGTTGACCGGTTGCTCGACGGCGATGTCGCGATCGTGTTCAATACGACGGAAGGATGGCAGTCCCTGAAGGACAGCCATTCGATCAGGACGACCGCCCTCAACAAGAAGGTTCCTTACTTCACGACCGCACCTGCAAGCGTTGCTGCAGCGCGCGCCATCGAGGCCGTTCGCGGCCGTGCGCTTGAAGTCGCGTCGCTCCAATCCTATTATTCCGGCTCCCCAGGCTAGGCTTTCCACTCACAACCTGTCGCCAGTGCGGGCCCGAAGGCACGCCGGGGCGGGGTTTTGAAAAGAGGATTTTTGACGATGGCGACTGCCGAAAAAGTGCCGATGCTGGCCGAGGGCCACCGCAAGCTCACCGACGAGCTCAAGCGTCTTCGCAGCGAGGAGCGGCCAGCGATCGTCGAGGCGATCGAAGAGGCGCGGGCCCACGGCGATCTGAGCGAGAATGCCGAATATCACGCGGCCAAGGAGCGCCAGGGTCAGATCGAGGCGACGATCGCCGATCTCGAGGACCGCCTCAGCCGCGCGATGGTGATCGACCCAACGACATTGTCGGGCGACAAGATTGTCTTCGGGGCGACGGTCACGCTGATCGACGAAGACGAGAAGAAGGTGACATACCAGCTCGTCGGGCAGACCGAAGCCGACGCGAAGGTTGGGCGGATCAGCTACAATTCGCCGCTCGGCCGGGCCCTGATAGGTCGCCAGAAAGGCGAAGAGGTCGAGGTTTCGACGCCTTCAGGCGACCGCTATTACGAAATCAAGAAGATCGAGTTCATCTGACCGTGCAGCGCTTCCCGCGCACGGCGACGAACATCATCACCGCGATCACCGCCGCGGCGTGGGTGATCGCGGCGCTTCTCGGCCAATCGGACCAGGCGGCCTATGCGCTGGGCTTCATTCCGCTCCGCGTCACGACACCTGCGGTTGGCTTTCCCGCGGTGCCGGTGTTCCTGACGCCCTTGACTGCGACGCTCGTCCACTCGGGGCTCGTCCACCTCGGCTTCAACCTCTTGATCCTCGTCTGGTGCGGAACGCAGGTGGAGCGGATCATCGGTGCCGGCGGCTTCATTGCGCTCTATATCGTCGGAGCCTTTGCCGCAGCTGCTGCCCAATGGGGGGTGAACCCGCATGGAGCGGTGCCGATGGTTGGCGCAAGCGGTGCGATCAGCGCGGTCATGGGGGCGTTTGCACTGAGCTACGGTCGCGCCCGACCGTTCACGAACAACCTCGCGGTGAACCGCTGGATCAATGTTGCCTGGCTCATGGGCGCCTGGATCGTACTCCAGGTGATGATGGGCTGGCTTGGTAACCAGCAGGGCTATCTCCTCGCGACGCCGGCGCACGTCGGTGGCTTTGCAGCGGGGCTGCTGCTGCAGCGGCCGCTCCTCCTCTGGCGTTATCGCAACGCGTGAGGCGCTGCCGCAGGCGTCGCGGCTTTGCTCTCGGCGATGAAGCGGTGCACCTCGTCCTCCAGAAGGGGTAGGGGCACCGAACCGAGACCCAGCAGCATCGAATGGAACTTCTTGATGTCGAAGCGGGTGCCGAGCTCCTGCTCGGCCTCCGAGCGAAGGCGTCGGATCTCCAGCTCGCCGAGCTTGTAGGAGAGCGCTTGGCCGGGCCAGCTGATGTACCTGTCGACCTCTGTCTCGACCTCGTGATTGGAGAGGGCCGTGTGGCCCGCTAGATAGTCGATCGCCTTCTGGCGAGACCAGCCGTAATGGTGCATGCCGGTGTCGATGACGAGGCGGACGGCGCGCCACATCGCGTAGCTCTGCTGGCCAAATCGCTCATAGGGCGTCCGGTAGATGCCCATCTCGTTTCCGAGCCATTCGCAATAGAGGCCCCAGCCTTCCCCGTAGCCCGAGAAGTAGATGTTGCGCCGGAACCGCGGCAGCTGCGGCCCTTCCTTTGCGAGCGCCGCCTGGAAGCTGTGGCCCGGCGTGCATTCATGAAGAGTAAGGACGGGGATGTTGTAAAGCGGCCTGCTTGGCAGGTCATAGGTGTTCATCTGGCAGCTCTCGAGGCCGCCGCGTCCCGACGTGTAGAAAGGTGCAAGCGCCTCGGGCACCGGGATGATCGTGAACCGCCGCCGCGGAAGCACCTCGAAATAGTCCTTGAGTTTCCC
>DATMHD010000251.1:0-4841 GCA_035555075.1 Sphingomicrobium sp.
ATAGACATCGATGCCGCCGGTCGGGAGACCCGCCCCTTGCGTGCATTCGGCGAACAGGCGCGCGATCTCGTTACGCGCCTTTGCCTGCATCCGCGCGGGGATCTCCTCGGAGAGAAACTCGAGAAGGAAGTCCGCCATCAGGAAGCCCTCTCAAGCCACGCGCCGCACGCAGCCTTCGCAAGATCGCGCACCCGCCCGATATAGGCCTGGCGCTCGGCGACGCTGATGACGCCCCTCGCCTGCAGGGTATTGAACACATGGCTCGCCTTGATCGCCTGCTCATAGGCGGGGATCGGAAGCTTCGCCTCGAGGCAGCGCTCGCATTCGGCCGCGGCCTTCCTGAAAAGGTCGAACAGGGCGTCGGTGTCGGCGACCTCGAAATTATAGGTCGACATCTCGACCTCGTTCTCGAGGAAGACGTCGCCATAGCTGACGCCCGCGTCGTTGAACTTCAGATCGAAGACATTGTCGACGCCCTGGATGTACATCGCGAGCCGCTCGAGGCCGTAGGTGAGCTCGCCGGTCACGGGCCTGCACTCGAACCCGCCGACCTGCTGGAAATAGGTGAACTGGGTGACTTCCATGCCGTCGCACCAGACCTCCCAGCCGAGGCCCCAGGCGCCGAGCGTCGGGCTTTCCCAATCGTCCTCGACGAAGCGGATGTCGTGCTTCAGCGGATCGATCCCGATCTCGCGGAGACTTCCAAGATAAAGCTCCTGGAGATCATCGGGGCTGGGTTTGAGGACGACCTGGTACTGGTAATAATGGCCCAGGCGATTGGGGTTCTCGCCGTAACGGCCGTCGGTCGGACGGCGGCACGGCTGCACGTAGGCAGCGCGCCACGCATCAGGCCCGAGCGAGCGGAGCACGGTCGCGGGGTGGAAGGTCCCCGCTCCCATCTCCATGTCATACGGCTGCAGGATCAGGCAGCCTTGCGCGCCCCAATAGCGATGCAAGGTAAGGATCAGGTCCTGGAAGCTCAGGCTCAAGCGGAAATGCCCCAGTGAGGTGGTTTCCGGCGCTTTGGCCGATGCTTCGCACAGGGGCAAGTCAGGGTTCAGCTTGTGCCGGTTAGCGGCCCATGCAAACCCTCGGTTGAGAGGATTTGAATTGATGGTGAAAAACTTCCTTCGGCGGCTCGTCACTGCGCTCGGCATTCCGCTCATTGCGCTCGGTGCGGTCCCGGCAAGCGCCCGCGCTCCAGAGGTCGCGCGTCCGGCGCTCTGGGAAGTCAGCGATCCCGACACCACCATCTACCTCTTCGGAACGATCCACCTCCTTCCCGACCAGGTCCAATGGCGCACCCCCGCCTTCGACCGGGCAGTCGCAGGCTCACAGGAACTCGTCGTCGAGACGATCATCGACGAGAAGGACCCGTCCAAGCTCATGTCGGCGATGGCGAGCCTTGGCTTTGCAAACGGGCTTCCACCACTCATCCAGCGGGTACCCGCAGCAAAGCGCCCGCAACTTGCCGACGCGATCAAGAAGAGCGGGATGCCGCTCCAGGCGCTCGACCGGATGAAGACCTGGGCAGCGGCATTCATCCTCCTTGGCAACAAGTTCCGCTCGCTCGGGCTTTCCGGCGGGGTCGAGGGCGTCCTCAAGAGCGACTTCACGACCCACGGGAAACCGGTCGGCGAGCTCGAGAGCAATTTAGAGCAGCTGCGCTTCTTCGACCGGCTCCCGGAGGCGGCCCAGCGCTCGCTTCTCGAAGGCGCGATCGAAGGCGACAAGTCGATGAGCGCAGATTTCTCCGGCATGCTCCAGGCCTGGTCGAAGGGCGATGTCCAGGGGATCGCGCGCACCTTCGACCGCGACCTTTCGACCTCGCCCGCGCTCCAGCAATCACTGATCCGGCAGCGCAACGCCAATTGGAGCAAGTGGATCGAATCGCGCATGGCACAGCCAGGCTCGATCCTCATCGCGGTTGGCGCGGGGCACCTTGCAGGCAAGGATTCCGTCCTCGAGATGCTGAAGCGCGACGGCTACAAGGTCCGCCGCCTGCAATAAGAGGGAAGCCATCCCTCCTCACAGCTATCCACCGATAAAAGTTCACCTTTTGCAGGTTTTCGCTAGACATTTCTTAAGGAGTTGGTGACCATCATCCCAACGTATCGGGCTGGGGGGTCTGATGCCTGGATCGATGGCGGCGGGGGAACCGCCATTCGGTGAACAGCTGCTGTGCGGCCAGGCTTCTTTCATCCCAGCGCCATTCGCCTCGGGAGGGTGATGGATGGTGAATTTGCTTGTCGCTGCAGCGCTCGCCGCCGCATCGCCGGCAAGTGCGCCCGATCCGGCGCCGCAAGCGACCGAGCCCGCCATGTTCATGGTCCGGGACGCCGACACGACCATCTACATCTTCGGCACCTTCCATGCGCTCGACGGTCATAAGGACTGGTTCGGGCAGCACGTCAGGGACGCTTTCGAGCAATCGAACGAACTGGTGCTCGAGACGCTCGTTCCCGAGCAGCCGAACCAGATCGTCCTTCTTCCAACTCCCGGGTTCAAGCCGCCCTCCATGACACCCTCGGCCTCGTTCCTTGCAACGACGCGCATGGCGATCAGTGCCGGTCGTTCCCAGGGGATGCAGGTCGACAATGGCGCCGACATGGTCCTCCGGCATGTCGCGGAAGCGGAAGGGAAGACTGTCGAGGGCCTCGAGACGCTCCAGTCGCAGCTCGACATGTTCAACCGGCTTCCCTCATCCCCTCAGCCGACGCCCGCAGTCGCTCCGGCGCCCCGGCCAGGACAAAAGGTCGCCATCGGTGGCAATCCGATGCAAAGCCTCTCGAACGCCATGTCCGAGATGCAGACGGCGTGGAAACGAGGCGACCAGAGCGTCTTTGTGAGGATGCTCGGACAGCTCGAGAGCGCCTCGCCCGCGACCTACCGGATGATGTTCACCGAACGGAACACGCGCTGGGCGGACTGGATTAGGGCGCGGATGCAGAGACCCGGCACCGTGTTCGTTGCGGTGGGCGCTGGCCATCTTGCAGGCAAGGACAGCCTCCTTGTCCGGCTCGCGGAGCGCGGCATCCCCTCGCAGCGGGTCAACTAAAGGTCCATCCAACCTTGCTTTTGCGGCCGCCCTCGACTAGGGCGCCCCGTCCCTTAGCCATGGTCATCCCTGGAGGCGTGGCGGGGGCTTTAGAACAATCGGAGTAATAGCCAAATGAGCGAACAGCTGACGCTGCCCGCCGAGGCGCGCGACCGGGCTGGCAAGGGAGCCTCCCGCGCACTGCGCCGAGAAGGACGGGTTCCCGCCGTGGTCTACGGCGAAAAGAAAGAGCCTCTCTCGATCCATGTCGAGGAGAAGCTTCTCGCAAAGATGCTTTCGACCGGTCACTTCATGAACTCGGTCGTCATGATCGACTTCAAGGGCAAGCCGCACCGCACCCTGCCGAAGGCCGTCGACTTCCACCCGGTTTCGAGCCGGCCGATCCACGTGGATTTCCTGAGGATCGGCGAGCACACCAAGGTGCACGTCGCGGTGCCGATGCGCTTCGACAATGAAGAGGCATCGCCGGGTCTGAAGCGTGGCGGCGTGCTCAACGTCGTCGTCCACGAGCTTGAACTGATCTGCGACGCGGCGAACATCCCGAACGAGATCCACGTGCCCCTCGACGGCCTCGAGATCGGCGATTCCATCCACATCGGCACGGTCAACCTGCCGAATGGGGTGGTGCCGGCCAATACCGACGAGGACTTCACCGTCGCGACCATCGTTGCTCCTTCGGCAATGAAGTCCGAAGAGGAAGAGGCTGCGCCTGCTGGCGAAGTCCCGACCCTCGAGGGTGGTGCCGAGGAAGGCGAGACTGAGGGCGAAGGCTCCGAAGCCTCCGAAGGCTGATCCCGAGCCTTGTCATGAACACCCAGCCGCCCGCCCTCACCGGCGGGCGGTTTCTTTTTGCCTGCTGCTCGGGCTAGGGCCTCAAGCCATGCAGATCTGGGCGGGCCTTGGAAATCCTGGCGCGAAATATGCGCTCCACCGGCACAATGTCGGCTTCATGGCGACCGACATCATCGCCGAGGCGCATGGTTTTGGACCGTGGCAGAAGAAATTCCGGAGCCTCGTCGCCGAAGGACGGATCGGATCCCATAGGGTCCTCCTCCTGAAGCCCCAGACCTTCATGAATGACAGCGGCGATGCCGTCCAACAGGCGCTCCGCTTCTACAAGCTCGAGGTGGACGCGCTCACCGCCTTCCACGACGAGCTCGATCTTGCCCCCTTCAAGGTGAAGGTGAAGGTCGGCGGCGGCACTGCGGGCCACAACGGCCTCCGCTCGATCGATGCAAGCCTCGGCCCCGACTTCCGCCGGGTGCGGATCGGCATTGGCCATCCGGGGCCAGGCCGGAAGGACCTCGTCACCCCGCACGTGCTCGGCAATTATGCAAGGTCCGAAATGGAGCCCCTCAGCGACATGCTGGCGGCGATTGCTAGCGAAGCCGAATGGCTTGCGTCGGGCGACGACGCGCGGTTCATGAGCGAGGTGGCGCTCCGCCTCCAGCAGGAGGGATGAAGGGCGAATCCGGCGCAAGCCCCACCCGCACCTTGGCCGCGGACATCATTTCCTCGAACTGCGGATCGTTCCTCAAATTATCGAGGTTGGGATCATTCGCCGCAAGCCGGACGATATTGGCCCCGGCGCTCGAAAGGACTGGCCGGAGCATCTCGAGCGCGCCTTCAGGATCGCCGAGCACCTTGTTGATCCCCCAGGCAAGATTGTACCTCATCTGGAGGTTGTCAGGATCGACGAGGAGGCAGCGTTCGATCCACTCGCGGGCGCGGTCGATGTTCCCGAGCGTCGCATGGCTCATTGCGCCAAATGCCAGTGCGGCTC
>DATMHD010000252.1:0-7699 GCA_035555075.1 Sphingomicrobium sp.
AGTCAGCACCCAAAATCGACGTGCCAACCTATCGGTTGCACTCGATAGGGTTTGCAATCCGAAAACGCCAGAGGTGCGCGGTCAGCGTCAGGACACCCGACCTCCGGCTCCTTTAAACGACGCCGAAGGTCCAGCCTTCAGTTCGAGCGATATCGGGACTGAGACCTTCCGGCTGAAAGGCAAGCGGCTCAGTCCTTATGAGCTGCCGCATCCCGGCCGCGGTCACCAGCGCATCGGTCTGGTGGTCGTTGGGCTCGAACCGAAGCCGCGAAGGGGAGCTCCCAAGCCCTTCGAGCGCCCGGTTGAGCTCGGCTCTGGTCCGAAGCTTCGCGCCGGTCTGGCCAGCTCGCCGAAGATAGATGCGGGTATAGATTTCGACGACTGTGCTGCCGTCGTCTGGAACCGGGTCCATCGGCCAGATGGCGACCTTGCCGCTAAGCTTGTTCAGGAGGCGCATGCCTGAGAAGCTTGCCTTGGCAACCTGCGCCGCGCCGATCGCATCATAGGCGCTCGCAGTCTTTCGCCCGCCCTTTGCGTTGAGCCTTGCGTCGCACTGGCGGAACCGGACGAAGTCGGCCTTCACGCCGTCGGCGATGCCGAAATAGAAGTGCCTCCGATGGGCGACTTCAAGGAAGCTTGCAGCGCCGAGGTCATCATCATCGCTCCTTTGATCCACATAGGCCCAGAATTCGCGGGCGGTCTTTGGAACCTGGGATTCGCCAGGAAGATATTCGCCGCGCTCAATGAGGGGCGGGGCGAAGCTGAAGTCGAACCCGAACAGGACCCGCTCCCTTGCCGCGCGCTTGAGGAGCCAGGAAAGGACTTCTTGCCGCGACCAGAGGTGGCCCGCCCTGACGAGTCGCGGCGGCCCTTCCCGGCGCGCCTCCGCAACCGCGATCCCCTTGTGTCTCTTGCCCTTCGCGCCCGACCAGTCGATCGCGACATAGGCGTCAAAATCTCTCACTTGGGCTTTCGTGTCCGGGGTCTTGGCTTTGCTGCAACGAAGTCTCTTGCACGTTCGATCACATCCTTGACGCGCTCCTCGTCCCTGCTGTCGTAGCGGATGAGGATGCCTTCCCAGCCCACGTAATGCGGACTCTGCCAGAAGGTTTCGGGATCGGTCTCCTTGAGGATCTCGATCGTGCCGAGGTCGATCGAAACCCCGAAGGAGGTCCCGGACTCGTGGCTCCGGAAGAGGAAGGCGCGGCCGTTCGACGAGACCTTCACGGCCGGCTTTCCGTAGCTCGTCCCCGGCTCGGTGCCGGGGAGTGTCAGTGCAAAGGCAACCGCCTCCTCGAACGTCATCAGACGAGCGGCGGCTGCTCGTCGCTTGGTGGAGCCTGGCGGATGCGTCGCGGCGGCGAGGGCCTCGAGGGCGGCGGAACGTCCGCCCAGCGCTCGAGGATGCGGGCTGCAGCGTCACGGCCGCCAAGTCCGAAGGCGAGCGCCGTCGCGACTGCCGCCGAGCCCAGGATCAGGCCAAAGGCGAGGATCACGATCTGGTCGGCAAGCCCCATGAACGTGAGCCCGATCGCGGTGAACAAGGCGATGATCGCATAACGGACGATCGTCTGGGCAAAGCTTCCCTCTCCTGTCCCGCTGCCCACGAGGTTCGCAAGGATTCGGGCAAGGAAGATGCCGACAACGATGATGAGGGTCCCGAAGATCACCTTGCCGCCAAGCTCGGTCACCTGTGCAAGGAAGATCGCAACGGTGCCGCCGCCAAGCTGACCGGCAGCCTCGATGGATGCGGCAAGGATCACCGCGATCATCGCGATGTTGGCAACGATCCGCGACGGGAACGCGCTCGAAGGGAGGACGCCGGTCGAACGGATCGCATCGTCGAACCCGGTCGGCGGGAGAATTGCCTCGATGATGGTCTTGAGGAACCGGCCGGCAACGAACGCGATCCCGATCCACAGCGCCGCGGCAAGGACGTGCGGGATGGCCGAGAGGATCTGGTTGAGCATCTCGGTTGCAGGGCCCGCGATCGAACTGATCTCGAGCGCCTGGAGCGCCGCGATCGCGACCGGAATGATGATGAGCGCATAGACGAGGACGCCTGCTGCCCGCGCGATGCTGGCGCGCGTCGAAGCAGGACCTGCGCCCGGCGGGACGGCTGCCGGATCGGTCCTCACCGTTCCTTCGGTCGAGCCGATCCCGACGCGGGCGAGGAGCCCGTCCACGTTGGCCGCGATGAGAACGGTCTCCACGAGCCGCTTGACGATGCGTGCAACCACCAGGCCCACGAAGAAGATTAGCCCTGCTGCAATGAGGTGCGGCAGGAAGGCGAAGATCTCGTTCACAAGCTCGTTGATCGGCGCGAGGATCTGGCCGATGCCGAGGAACTGGAGGGCGGCCATGATGCCGACCAGCCAGATGATGAGCTTGGCGATCGTCCCGAGCTGGTGGCCGACGGTCTCGTCCTGCGGTCCGGTCACGTGCCGGCGAAGCGCCGGAGTCCGGTCTATCGCCTTCTGGATCACCCATTTGACCGCTCGCGCGACAAGCCAGGTCGCAACGAGGATCAGGATCGCGATCAGGACCTTGGGGCCCCAGGTCATCAGCTGAGCCTGCCAGTAAGCGCTCGTGTCATACATGACGATTGTCCCTCCTCATGCTCGCCCCTTCGGGCCTAGCCTTGGTCTTCATCCGGTTGTTGAAGCGCTTTGCGCCGCTCGTCCCAATAGTCCAGCCGCTCTTTGATGCGCGCTTCGAAACCGCGGCTGGTCGGCTCGTAGAACGTCACTGCGTCCATGTCCTCGGGCCAATAATCCTGGCCGGAAAAGCCTTCGTCCGCATCATGGTCATAGGCGTAGCCCTTGCCATAGCCGACATTCTTCATGAGCTTCGTCGGAGCATTGAGGATGTGCATCGGGGGCGTCAGCGATCCTGTCTCCCTTGCCGACTTCCACGCCTTCTTCTGCGCGGTGTAGGCGGCGTTCGATTTGGGCGCGGTCGCCAGATAGAGGCAGGCCTGGACGATCCCGATCTCGCCCTCGGGAGAGCCGAGGAAATCGTACATTTCCTTCGCTGCAAGGCATTGGAGGAGCGCATTCGGGTCGGCCATGCCGATGTCCTCGACGGCGGCCCGGGTCAGGCGACGAAGGACGTAAAGCGGCTCTTCGCCGGCAACCAGCATCCGCGCGAGATAATAAAGCGCCGCCTGCGGGTCCGAACCCCTGATGGTCTTATGGAGCGCCGAGATGAGGTTGTAGTGACCCTCGCGGTCCTTGTCGTAGACAGGAACGCGGCGGTGGAGGAGTTCGCTGAGCTCGGCAGGGCCGAGCGGCTCGTCGACCTTGATCGAGAACAAGGTCTCGACCTGGTTGAGGAGGAAGCGGCCGTCTCCGTCCGCGCTTGCAATGAGGGCTTCGCGAGCTTCGGGACTGACTGGAAGCTTCCGGTCCTCGAGCGCTTCGGCCCTTGTCACGAGTTCCTCGAGCGCCTGGTGATCGAGACGTCTCAGGATGAGGACCTGGCAGCGCGACAGCAGAGCTGCATTGATCTCGAAGCTCGGATTCTCGGTCGTTGCACCGACAAGAGTGACCGTGCCGTCCTCGACGTACGGCAGGAAGCCGTCCTGCTGCGCGCGATTGAAGCGGTGGATCTCGTCCACGAAGAGCAATGTCTGCTGCCCGGCGCGGGCGGCAGTGCGCGACTCCGCGAACACTTTCTTGAGGTCGGCAACGCCTGAGAAGACTGCCGAGATTGCAACGAAGCGGAGACCGACAGCGCCTGCAAGGAGCCGGGCGATGGTGGTCTTGCCCGTTCCGGGAGGACCCCAGAGGATCATCGAGGCAAGACGTCCGGCGGCGACCATCCGGCCGATCGCGCCGTCGGGTCCGGTAAGATGCTCTTGGCCGACGACTTCGCTCAGCGATCTTGGGCGAAGGCGATCGGCAAGCGGCGCGCCGGGCGGCGGCGCATCAGTTTCCCGCGCCGGGGATTCCTGCTCGGCGAAGAGGTCGGCCATCTCGACCATGAACATAAAGCTCGATGCGGAAAATGCACCAGGAGCCTTGTCTAAGATGCAGCTAAGATATATCTCAGACACATCGAAGGAGAAGCAGATGCGACATCGTCATCATGGATGCGGTCCGAAGGGCCACGTCGAGATCAATCTTCCCGAGGGACTGCTCGCAATGCGCGGCGGGCGCGGCTGGGAGGGGCGCTGGGGACCCTTTCATTTCGACTTCGGTGACGAAGGCTGGAGCGGCGGACGCCGCGGCCGGCGCGCGCGTCGGATGTTCGAAAGCGGCGAGCTGAGGCTCGTCTTGCTGAAGCTGATCGCCGACGAGCCCCGGCACGGCTATGACCTCATCCGGGCGATCGAGGAACTGACGGGCGGTGAATATGCGCCGAGCCCGGGCGTCGTCTATCCGACCCTGACCCTTCTTCAGGACATGGGCCTCATCGAGGAAGCTGCCGGCGAGGGGCCGCGAAAGCCCTTCCAGGCGACCGGGGACGGGCGCGCCCACCTTGCCGAGCGGGAGGAGGAGGTCGAAGCCCTGTTCGACCGGCTTCGCGAGCTCGCGCCGCGCGCCGAGCATCGTGCGGGGCCCGCCATCGGCCGGGCGGTCAAGAACCTCATGACCGCGCTTAGCCACCGGGTCGGTCGCGAGGGTCTCGACGATGAGCTGCTTCACGAGATTGCAGCGATCCTTGATGAAGCCGCGCAGCGGATCGAACGGATCAAATAAGACCTATCTGCCGGTGAGCCGCGACAGTCGCTGACGTTTGACGATGGCGTGCTTGTAGGCGCGGATCACCGCCGAATTGATCGTGTCCCAGTCCATGTGGATTGCATTCTCGAGCCCGGCTTCGCCGTGCCTGCGGCGAAGCTCGGGGTCGCGGGCGTAAGCGGCAAGCGCTTCTGCAAATTCGTCGGGTTCGGTCCCGTCGACAAGCGTTCCCGTGACTCCGGACTGGACGAGGTTGGTCGCGCCCGTCGCTTCGGCGGCGATGACCGGGAGTGCGCAGGCCATGGCTTCGAGGGTCACATTGCCAAAGGCCTCGGTGATGGACGGGTTGAGGAGTAGGTCCGAGCTTGCAAGCGCCCGGGCGAGTTCGTCCCCGGTCAGCTGGCCAAGGAAGATGCCTTGTGGAAGCTGTTCCTCGAACCAGGGACGGGCAGGACCCTCGCCAATCACCAGCACCCGGTAGTTGAGACCGAAGGTCGCGAAGGCATGGACGGCCTCCGAAAAGACGTCGAGGCCTTTTTCCATGACGACCCGGCCAAGGAAGGCGATGACCATGTCATCGTCGGCGATGCCGAGCGAGCGGCGCCAGGCCATGTCGCGCCGCCGGGGATTGAACTGCTCGCGGTCGACACCTCGTCCCCAGATTGCAATGTCGCGGTTCATCCGCTGCGCCCGAAGGATCGAGGCGGTCGAGCGGGCAGGGGCGAGCACGACCTCGCAGCGATGATAGAAGCGGCGCATGATGCCGCGGGCGAGCGGCTCGAGAGCCTGCAGATGATAATAGGCAAGATAGGTATCGAAGCGCGTGTGCACTGAAGCGACCGCGGCGACCTTGTGCCGCCGCGCCCAGCTGACCGCCCGGTGTCCCACGATGTCCGGGCTGGAGACGTGGACAATGTTGGGCGCAAATCGCTCAAGGTCGCGCCTGACGCGTCGCGGGACAGCAAGTGGGAGGCGATATTCCGAACGTCCGGGTATCGGAACCGCGGGCACGTCGACGAGATCGCCGGTCGGCGGGAATGCGGGATGTTCGACGGTCGGCGAATAGACGCGGACTGCAATTCCCTGGCGCAACAGATACTCGACCAGGCGGTTGAGTGCCTGGTTCGCGCCGTCGCGCACATAATTGTAATTGCCCGAAAAGAGGGCAACGCGAAGGTCGCTGGTCTGCACCGATCGGCTGTAGGGGTTTCTTGGTGAGCGTCAAAGTCGGATTGCCCGCTGTTGCCCGATCCGATGCAAGGCTGTTCGTCCTTGGGAGCCTTCCCGGCGATGCATCGCTTGCCGCCGGCCGCTATTATGCGCACCCCACCAACCAGTTCTGGCGATTGCTTGGAGCTGCGATCGGAGAAGAGCTTCAGGATCTCGAATACGGGATGCGGCTCGAGCGGCTCCTAGATCGGCGCATCGGTCTTTGGGACGTGATCGCCTCGGCAAGCCGGGAGGGAAGTCTCGATCAGGCGATCCGGGAGATCGAGCATAATCGAGTTGGGCATCTCCTCAATGACTTTCCCGACCTTCGGGCAATTGCCTTCAACGGCTCGACAGCGGCGTCCATCGGCCGGAAGCTGATCGGTGCGCGGGCAACTTCCCTCAGCCTCATTGATCTTCCATCTTCGAGCGCGGCCAACACGGCTCCATTTGCAGTGAAGATCGCAAGCTGGATGCAGCTTGGCGAACTCATCGGCCGCTGAAAGGCTTTGCAAGGTTGCGCAGCGCGTACTAGCCGCCATGATAAGGCACGATGACGACGACCGAAGACGAAGAAGCCGACAGCGACAAGAGGCTGTCGATGGTGGACGAGGCGCTGGTCGCCGGAACGATCGCCAATACCAATGGCCTTCTCGTCATCCTTGCGAAGCTCGTCGCGAAGGGCGTCTTTGACCGCTCCGACCTCCACGCCTTCTCGGACAGCTATTCAAAGCCTCTCGACCATGTGGGCATGCGTGAGAACGAGCTCGTCAGCCAGATGCAGGACCAGATGGAATCGACGCTTGCGGAGCTGATGCGTTTCCTTAGCGAGCGCGAACGCGACGGCTGACAGGGCTCATGATTGACTAGCGGGGGCCGAGCCCACATATGGCCGCCTCGCTTTTAGCAAATGGCCCCTTCGTCTAGCGGTCTAGGACGTCGCCCTCTCACGGCGAAAACACGGGTTCGAGTCCCGTAGGGGTCACCAGCCTTTTTCAATGGGTTAGCTGATACGGCGCTCAAGTTGTCAAATAACGGTGAAATAAACGTCCTGGGTTCTCGGCGGACGCCAGTGGACTTTTCCTGACTAAATACGTTCATCTCCGAACCGGCATCCCGCGCGGCGCCGAGGTAAGAACAACGGGGAATCTAAACGTAACGCCGTACTCGATCAGTCCCCGAGATGTGTACGAGTTCTGCTCCTTCGGCGGTTTGCGACCAAAATCCGCATGGCGGTCTTGAGGCTGCCGCCAGCGCTACCCTTAGCATGCGGAGAAGCTGCTTCAGGGGGCTGACGGCCGGCATTCGGCTAAGTGGCGATTACGTTTGGCCTTTCGACGTTCTTATGGCGGGCGGATCAGGTCCGCGAGATCCTGCCGTTGGCCAGAACCGATAAGGCGGGAGCAGCGATATCCGTGGGACGCGACTGATCGTACGATTTTGACCGTCAAACTGCCATGTTGACGACTTTTCGTCAAAATGCTATTCTGGTCGAGCAGAAAGTAGCTCTATGTTTTACAAACTCGAAATCGAAAACTTCTACTCAGTCCGCGATCTCCAAGTGATCGACCTTACGATCGCGCCCAACGTCCCCGACCTGGAGGGACGCTATGCGGAGATCTTTCCGGGCTCCGATTTGCGCGCGCCGAAGGTCGTTTCAATTTACGGCGCGAATGCGTCGGGCAAAACGACCGTTCTTAAAGCCTTGCAGTTCCTGATCATGTTTGCCCGAGACAGTTCGCAGCGGACAGTGCCGGGCTTTCCATGCGAACGGTTCAACGATCTGGAATCCTGCTCGCGTGCCA
>DATMHD010000253.1:0-7319 GCA_035555075.1 Sphingomicrobium sp.
CTCGAAGCACCGGCGCATCGAGATCGTCGAAGCCCTCGGTCATCGCGATGGCAATGATCTCGGAGGCGATCGAGCACTCGGGCCAGCCTTCCTCGACCACGACCATGCGGTTGGTCCGCCTGAGGCTCTCGAGAACGGTTGCCTTGTCGAGCGGCCTCAAGGTGCGAAGGTCGATCACCTCCGCATTGATCCCCTGGCCCATCAGTTCCTGCGCCGCTTCGAGCGCCACGCCGACGCTGATGGAATAACTGACGATGGTGACGTCCTTGCCCGGACGGACGATCCGCGCCTTGCCTATCGGAAGCACATAATCGTCGAGCTGCGGGACGTCGAAATGCTGACCGTAAAGGAGCTCGTTCTCGAGGAAGACGACCGGATCGTCGGTCCGGATTGCCGCCTTGAGAAGTCCCTTGGCATCCGCTGCGCTGTAGGGCGCGATGACCACGAGGCCAGGCACGTGCGCGTACCAGCTGCCGTAATTCTGGCTGTGCTGGGCGGCAACTCGGGCCGCGGCGCCATTGGGTCCGCGAAACACGATCGGACAACGCATCTGGCCGCCCGACATGTAGTTGGTCTTTGCCGCCGAATTGATGATGTGGTCGATCGCCTGCATGGCGAAGTTGAACGTCATGAACTCGACGATCGGGCGCAAGCCGCCCATGGCCGCGCCTGTGCCGAGGCCGGCAAAGCCATATTCAGTGATGGGCGTATCGACGACGCGCTTGGGCCCGAATTCCTGGAGCAGGTTCTGGGTGACCTTGTAGGCACCCTGATATTCGGCGACCTCTTCACCCATTACGAAGATGCGCTCGTCCCGGCGCATTTCCTCGGCCATGGCATCGCGGAGAGCCTCGCGCACCGTCAAGGTCACGAGCGGGGTCCCTTCAGGCACCTCGGGATCATCATGCGTCTTCGAGACGTCAGCGACGAGGTCCCGAGCCGCGGTCTCGAACACGTGAGGCGTGGGCGTGCCTTCCGCCTGCTGCGATTCCGGTGCCGGAACCGTCGGCTCCGCCTTCATTGCCGGTGCCGGCTGCTCCTTGGCCTCCGGCGCAGCTTGCAGGGCATCGCCCGCCTGCTCTCCGTCCCCGGCGAGAAGCGCGATCGGCTGACCGACTTTCACGCCGTCGGTACCCTCGGGCACGAGGATCTTGGCGATCTTTCCTTCGTCCACCGCCTCGAATTCCATCGTGGCCTTGTCGGTCTCGATCTCGGCGAGGATGTCGCCCGACTTCACGTCATCGCCTTCCTTGACGAGCCATTTCGCGAGAGTTCCCTCTTCCATGGTCGGGGACAAAGCGGGCATTTTGAGCTCAACGGGCATCAGTAGCTCCCCACCAGAACGTCGGTGTAGAGTTCGGACGGATCCGGCTCCGGCGCCTCCTCGGCAAACTTGGCAGCGCCGACGACGATGTCCTTGATCTCCTTGTCGATCGCCTTCAGCTCCTCTTCCTTGACGCCCATCGCCTCCAGTTCGCGTTCCGCGTGGGTGATCGGGTCGCGGTTCTCCCGCACGTCCTGCACTTCCTCCCGCGTCCGGTAGCGCGCCGGGTCGGACATCGAGTGGCCGCGATAGCGATAGGTGAGGAACTCGATGATGATCGGGCCCTTCCCGCTTCGCGTCCATTCAAGGGCGACATCGGCAGCGCCACGGACGGCAAGGACGTCCATCCCATCGACCTGCAGACCCGGGATGCGATGTGCCTCGCCGCGGCGGTACAGCAGTGGTTCGGCCGCCGAGCGCTTCAAGGAGGTGCCCATTGCGTATTGGTTGTTCTCGATGGCGTAGATGACCGCGAGGTCCCAGAGCTTCGCCATGTTGAAGGCCGCGTAGACCTGTCCCTGGTTCACTGCTCCGTCGCCAAGATAGGTCACGCACACGCCGCCATCCTCGCTATACCTGTGCTTGAAGGCGAGGCCCGTCCCAAGCGGCACCTGCGCACCGACGATGCCATGTCCGCCGTAGAATCCATGATCGACGCTGAACATGTGCATCGACCCGCCCTTGCCCTTCGAAATGCCGGCAGCGCGGCCCGTGAGCTCGGCCATGATGACCTTCGGATCGATGCCATAAGCGAGCATGTGTCCGTGATCGCGATAGCCGGTGATGACGCTGTCCTTGCCGACCGTCATTGCGGACTGGAGGCCGACCGCGACCGCTTCCTGACCGATGTAGAGGTGGCAGAAGCCGCCGATCAGCCCAAGCCCGTAAAGCTGGCCCGCCCGTTCCTCGAAGCGGCGGATGAGGAGCATCTCGCGATAGAACTTCAGCAGCTGGTCCTTATCCGCATTGAACCGCTGCGGCTGCAAGGGACGCTCGATCGGGGATTCATTCTGCACAGCAGAAGCGGCAGCTTTCTTGGCGCTTTTCGCCACGGCAAACTCTCTCAATATCAGAAGCGGGCTCGCCTATAGGAAACGGTTGGGCGGGCGGCAACCTGAAGGAGGGTGAGCTCAATCGAGCGGGATGATCACCTCATCGGGACGAACCAGACCAAGGTCCTTGCGCACGAGTTCGTCCGCCATGTCGGGATCCGCCTTGCGCGGATCGAGGAGGTCCGAGCGATGCTTCAGCTGCGTCCGCTGTTCCTCGATCTGGGCGAGCTCCGCTTTGCGCTGCTGAAGCTCGCGATGGTAGCTTCCCCAGGCGAGAATCCCGTTCGGGCCAGCGATCGCATGGCCCGCGAACGTGCCGACGACGATCACCGCCAGGGCCGGCATCGCGACCCTGCGGATCAGTGCAATAATTCGATTGGGCGTCGACACCATGAGGCCAGAAGAATCACGAGTGAGTTACGAAGGCAAGTGAAAAGAATGGTTTGGTGGATTGTTGCGGGATGAAACTGTGGATGAACTCCGAGCCCACCCGCCCGAAGTTGATCCCTCTTGACGTCAGCTCGGCCTGGACGCTCTGATCGCACCGCGGCCCGCATAGCGCGCGGTCTCACCAAGTTCCTCCTCGATCCTCAGCAACTGATTATATTTCGCAGTCCTGTCAGAGCGGGCGAGGCTGCCCGTCTTGATCTGGCCGCACGAGAGGCCGACCGCGAGATCGGCAATCGTTGAATCCTCAGTCTCGCCCGACCGGTGGGACATCACTGCCGTATAGCCATTTGTCTGCGCCAGGCGCACCGCATCGATCGTCTCGGTCAGTGACCCGATCTGGTTGACCTTGACGAGGATCGAATTCGCAATCCCCTCGTCGATGCCCCACTTGAGCCGCTTGACGTTGGTCACGAAGACGTCGTCGCCGACCAGCTGCACGCGGCGGCCAAGTTTCTCCGTCAGTGCTTTCCAGCCTTCCGCATCGTCCTCGGCCATGCCGTCCTCGATCGAGGCGATCGGATAGGTCGAGGCAAGCTCGACGAGATAATCGGCCATTTGTTCTGGCGACAGGCTCCTGCCCTCGCCCTTCAACCGATACTCGCCGTCCTTGAAGAACTCGCTGGACGCGCAATCAAGCCCGAGGAGGACGTCGTCTCCAAGCTTGTAGCCCGCCAAAGCCACAGCCTTGTCGATAAAGTCCAGCGCTTCCCGCGCATTGTCGATCGCCGGCGCAAAACCACCCTCGTCGCCAACCGACGTCGAAAGCCCTGCGGCATGGAGGCCGCTCTTTAGTGCGTGAAAGATCTCCGTTCCGCAGCGCAGCGCTTCCGCAAAATTGGAAGCACCGACCGGCATCACCATGAATTCCTGGAAGTCGATCCCGTTGTCAGCATGAACGCCGCCGTTGAGGATGTTCATCATCGGTACCGGAAGAAGGTTCGAATCCACTCCGCCGACGTACCGGTAGAGCGGCAGACCGACAGCATCCGCCGCGGCTTTGGCTGCTGCCAGGCTGACGCCGAGGATCGCATTGGCGCCGAGGCGCTCCTTGTTCTCGGTGCCGTCCAGCCGGATCATTTCAGCATCGAGCGCGGCCTGATCCTCTGCCTCCAGTCCGACGATCTCCTCCGCGATCTCGCCGTTCACAGCCTGCACCGCCTTCGTGACGCCCTTCCCGCCCCAGCGGCTCTTGTCCCCGTCCCTGAGCTCGACGGCTTCGTGGACACCGGTCGATGCCCCCGAGGGGACGGCCGCACGGCCCATGCTTCCGTCTTCGAGCGTCACGTCCACCTCGACCGTGGGATTGCCGCGGCTGTCGAGGATCTGGCGGGCATGGACGTCGATGATTGCAGTCATGGCTTTCCTTCTTGCGCGGGCGTAACAATATTGGCGGATGCAAGCGCCTATAAGCAGCGTGATTGCCTGTGCAACTTTCGGCCTCGCCGTCGGAACGAAGGCGTGAGGCTTCGGGTTCAAGCGTCAAAGGAGGACGGCCCCGATGACCGAACAAATGGCTGGTGATGATCGAACCGCGGCACTGCCCGATGGGACTGACACGGTGATCGAAGGCGCCGCTCGGACTGATGACGGCGGCAACGCAACAGTGGAGGATACCTCGTTGGTAACACAAAGGAAAACCCCTGCTCCCAAGGGAGACGCCGAACGCTCCGTAAGCGGTAGCGGCAGCCCCGAACGAGGACTCGCCGATCGCTTCCGGAGCGGCCGCGAGCAATTGTCGAGCCAGGCCGGCGAGAAAGCGCGCGGATTTGTGACCCAGGGACTTGAGCGCACTTCCGAAGCGCTTGCCAATGTCGCAAGGATGGTCGGCGACACGGCTCCTGGCATAGAGGAGCGCCTCGGCCCCGAATATGGCGACTATGCGCGTCGAGCGGCCGGCTCGATCGAGAATGTCGCCAATACGATCGCGTCGAAGGACCCGGACGAGCTCATCGACGACACCAGAAATTTCGTCCGCAACAGTCCTGGCGTTGCGCTTGCAGGCGCCGCGGTCGTGGGCTTCGTCGTCGCGCGGCTTCTCAAGACCGGCCTTGGTTCCGACAGTGCCGAGGACGACGAGGACTGATGCTGAAACCAACCGATCCTGGGCCACCACCGCCCGAGCGTCCCGTCGGCGAGCTCGTTCACGAGCTCATCGAAGACGGGAAGACCTATGCGCGTGCCGAGATCGGTCTTTACAAGACAATCGCCGCCGCGAAGGGCAAGGCGCTTGCCCTTCCGGCAGGCTTGTTCGTCGCGTCCTTCCTCCTTGCATCGATGGGGCTGACGGCGCTTTCGGTCGGCATCGTGCTTGCACTTGCGACCTTGATCGGACCGCTTGCGGCCGGCTTCGTTGCACTGCTGATCTTCGCCGCGCTCGCCGGACTGCTTGGGTGGTACGGCTACAGCCGCCTGAAACGGGATTTCTGATGGGCGACACGCCTCAAATTGCCGCAGCGCGCATGGAAGTCGAACGAAGCCGCGGGCGCCTCATGTCGACCGCGCACGAGCTCCAGGATCGGCTGAGCCCGAAGACGCTTGCCCGCAACACGTGGCAGGGCGCGAAGGAGAAAGGGGCCGACCTTGCGGAAAACACGGTGGATGCAGTGAGAGCCCGTCCACTCGCAGCGACCGGCATCGTAACTGCAATCACCATGTTCCTCGCCCGCGCCCCACTCATGGACCTTGCAGGAAGGCTCGTCGCCGGCGTCGGCGCGAGGAAAAAATCACGGAAAGCCGGCGGGACGAAGACCCGCCAAGAACGGACGGAGACTGCGTAATGATCGATCAGGAAAGTACCCGTAGCGTCGACACTGAGGACGATGGTGCGAGCTCGACGCGGCAGCGGGCGATCGAAGCCTATTCGGACGCCCGGGACCGCGCGGTCGACACACTTGGGGAAGCGCCGCTGCTGGCCCTTGCTGGCGGACTTGCGGCCGGCGCCCTCATTGCCGCGCTCCTTCCTCGTACGCAGACCGAAAGCCGCCTGGTCCGGCCGACCGCACGGCGGGTGAAGGAGAGTGCCCGCTCCGCGTTCGATGCGGCACGCGACACCGGAACCGAACGACTGAGCGCCATGGGCCTCAACCGCGACAAGGGCGAAGAGACCATTCGCAACCTCCTGAGCGGGCTTGCCGATGCCGCGCGGGCCTCTGCCGACGCGGCCGTGGACTCCGTCCGCAACAAGGGCTGACTAAGTTTCAAGGATGAGGTAGCGCTAGAGCAGTATGAGCAAGCTTCATCTGGTCTTCGGCGGGCGGGTCAAGGATCCGCGCACACTTGATTTCGACATGGCGACGATCGACCTCGTCGGGGTCTACGACAGCTATTCCGCAGCCGAGGATGCGTGGCGCGCCAAAGCCCAGGGCACGGTCGACGATGCCGAGATGAAATATGTCGTGGTGCATCTTCACCGCCTGCTGGAGCCGGACATGGAGGGCATCTCGCGGCCAAGGCAGTCCGCTACGTAAGGGCCGCTTTCGCGGCCCTCCATTGCAAGGGTGCGGGATAAGCGGCACCGTGGGGGAATGCGCAGGTCCCTTCCCCTTCCGATACTTCTGATTGCCGCCCTTGGCGCGGCCGTTCCTTCGACCGCCCTGGCCCAACCGGTCGCCTTCGCCAAGCCGATGTCTGCCGATGCACGCCTAAAGGCGCTCTACGAAAGCTATGCGGACTGGGATCAGCGGGAATCGGGTTTCTTCATCGACTCCAAGGGCGAGAACCAGAATGCGGGATATCTTCCCAAGGTCGATCCCGCGACGCAGCTGGCGCGAGCCCGCTTCCAGCAGCAGCTTCTCGACGAACTCAATGCGATCCCGGCCGCGAACCTGTCCGCGAACGAGCGGATCAACGCAGGTGTACTGCGCGCCATCCTCGAAGCGGCGATTGCCGATGCGAAATTTCGCGACTGGGAAATGCCGGCGAACAGCGACAGCAATTTCTGGACCTATCTGAACGAGCGCGACCCGCTCGACGATGCCGCGGCCTATCAGCGGTACATCGCGCGGATGCGCGACATTCCGCGCTACTTTTCCGATGAGATCTCGAACATGCGCGCAGGCCTCGAGCGCGGCTTCACGCCGCCCCAGGCGACGCTCGCCGGACGTGACGGCTCGATCGCATCGTTCATCAAACCGGCTGAGCAGAACGCATTCTACGATGCCTTCCGGACCATGCCCTCGACCATCGGTGCGGCGGATCAGGCAAGGCTTCGTACCGAAGGGAAAGCCGCGATCGACCAGGCGGTGGTGCCAGCATACAGCAACCTCCTCGCTTTCTATCGCGGCACCTATGTTCCAGGTGCGCGGAAGACCACTGCAGCTCACGACCTTCCGGACGGCGACGCTTATTATCAGACCCAGATCCGAAAGTTCACGACGCTCGATCTGACCCCCGAGCAGATCCACGAACTCGGCCTCAAGGAAGTGGACAGGATCCAGGCCGAGATGCTGCAGACGATGAAGGACAGCGGGTTCAAGGGAAGCTTCCCCGAGTTT
>DATMHD010000254.1:0-2404 GCA_035555075.1 Sphingomicrobium sp.
CCCCATCAATATTCTGGTATCCGAGCATGCGCGGAGCCCTGAGCGATCCGGGCTTCCCGGCGGTAGCGGCACAACTTGGCCTCATGAGATATTGGAAGACAACGCACGCCAAGCCCGATGTCTGCGCTGAAAAGGCACCGCCGCCCTTCTGCGGGATGATCTAGGACGCGGCCGTGGAACAGTTGCCGTTTTCGGCCTCCCTCCAGTCTGCGATCAGCTGGCCCGATGAGAAAAAGTCCCGACGCGAAGACGTGAGTGTCGCGGTTCATCGCATGGGCCAGAGCGCCTCGACCATGTCGTTGACGTAGTTCCGGAGCGCTTTGCTGGTCTCGGGGGAGAGCTCGACGAACACACGCCTGGCATCACGCGGATCGGCTTTTCGAGTGATGAGCCCCCGATCGGCCATGCTCTTGATGTAACGAAGCGCAGTGGTTGTGGGCGCCTTCGCGGCGATGCAGAGACTTGATACCGAAACGCGCTGATGCTCGATCTCGGCCCTGAGCAGGTCGAGGAGGATATCCCAGGCCGGATCCGAGAACAGTTCGGAATTGAGGTACCGGTTGCGTTGCTCACGTGCCTTGATGATCCAGGCCACTGCGCCGGCCGGAACCTCAACCCTATCTGCGATGTGACTGCGTGGGGGATTTCCGGGCTCCGTTGCCACCGCCAGCGACAATTCGGCAAGAGTAGTCGCGACGCGTGTCACTTCCTCGCTCAATTGGACGAGCTGCTCGCGAATGATCGATGGGGTGGGAGCCGTCATCTACCCGGCTCCCGAGACACGAAGGCGCAGCTAGGCTTCCCGTTTCCTGAGATCACAGCGCCTCGCCGCCGGGAGGGTTGTCGTTGGATCCGGGAGGCAGAGCGGCTTCGAGCTTTGCGGCAAGATCAAGCAGCTCCTGCGCGACCTTCCGGTCCTGCGTCACCGAGGCGAGCCGACGGCACCGGTCGATCGTCCCTTGAACCGTAGCATTGAATTGAGCCGACATCGTCCCACATTTCAGCCTACGCGCCAACACACGGCCATGTGGGACCTCCAAGTAAGGTGATGGGGGGAAAAACCCATCCTTATATCCTTAAGAGGTCATTAGCTTCAGGTTATGTCCGTGCCTGCCGCACTTCTGCCCGAGCTTCCTGCGCTTCTTGTCATCGCCGAAGAACTGCATTTCGGCCGCGCTGCGGCCCGGTTGAATGTCAGCCAGCCTCGCGTCAGTCACATTGTCAGGCGGATGGAAGACGTCCTTGGCTACGAGATCTTCCAGCGCCGCCCGCGCGTGCGGCTTACGCCTGCAGGAGAGCTCCTGACCAAGGCTGCACGTCAGGCCTTGTCGGAATTCCAGGTCGGCCTGTCGCGAGCGAAGGACGTTGCCGCGGGAAGGCGGGGAACGGTCCGCCTGGGCTTCGCCCCGGTCGCGATGCTGACGAAATTGCCGCGCATCCTCAAGTCGTTCCGCGAGCAGCACCCACTTATCGAGCTACGTCTCCAGACGAGCTATGCGACCAACCTCTGGGCCGAGTTCGAGGCCGGCGAGCATGACCTCATCGTCAGCAGGGAAGCCCGCCAGGTTACAGGGACGCAAAACCACCTTTTCGTCCACGACGATCTGGTCGTCGCCTTGCCCGAGGGGGATCCGCTCGCAAATGCGTCCGAGCTGCCGGTAGACGTCCTTGCCGACCGGGACCTGATCACGAGCGAGGAGGGGATTGCGCCTCAATGGCACCAGGCGATCGGTGCCTTGTGCCGGTCCGCAGGTTTCGATCCTCGCGTGACGCAGCGCACCAATGATTGGGGAGCAATGCTTGCGCTTGTCGCAAGCGGCCTTGGCGTCGCGATCGTCAGCTCGACGCTTGCGCAGGTGCGTTTCCCCGCTCTCAAGTTCGTGCCGCTGACGGGGGCGGCCGCGATCGGCTCCTTCTGGGTCGCAAGCCACGAGGATGCGACCGACCCGACCGTCAGACTGCTCCTCTCCGAACTCATCGGCAGCACTGCCGAAGCCGGGCTCTAGTCAGGGGACCGATCCGAGGGCCAATCGTGCCACGCGTCCTCGCCATAGTCGAAGTACCGGTCCACCCGGACGCCGTTCCAATGATATTGCAGGTGTCGTTCCTGCACGGGGATGCGAGGCACGTTCGGCCAGAAAGCGACGGCGCATTCGCCGCCTTCCCTCCGGACGCTTGGATAATGGATGCCGTTCGCTCCCGCTTCCTTAAGATCGCGGGCCAAGGCCTGCGCCGCGCTATAGTCGTTCGGGTCGAGAAGCTGCGCGCGAAGGTCCGGATCCTTCTCATCCACATCCTCGAGCTCGGCCTCGAAGGCGCCCACGAGCACCCTCATGTCTGCAAAGCGCGGAGGGTCAGCGCTATCAAGCGCGAACCTTGCGAAATGATAGGTGGTTTCGGCGAT
>DATMHD010000255.1:0-8429 GCA_035555075.1 Sphingomicrobium sp.
AAGCCCCGCACCGATGAGCGCTTTCTGGTTCGATGAAAGTGTTTGATTTTCCGCCATGGAACAGCCTCCGTCGCGTTCGGAGGACTCAAGCGGAAGAACGGCCTTAAGTTCCTACGGCTGCGGCCAATTCTCGAGGATTTCGACGAAGCGCGTGAGCCATGCGTTGGTCTGGTGACCATCGACGACGCGGTGGTCGATCGTGAGCGTTACATAGGCCATCGGCCGAACGAGAATTGCGTCCTCGCCGCCGATCTCGCGCACCACCACGCGCTTCTGAAGCTTGCCAATCCCAAGGATTGCGGCCTGGCCCTGATGGAGGATGATCGGAGCCGCCAGCAGAGAGCCCGAAACGCCGTGATTCGAGATGGTGAAGCTTCCGCCGGATACGTCGGAGCGCTCAAGCTTGCCGTCCCGTGCACGCCGGGTGAGATCCTCGAGCCTGGCGCCGATCTGCTCCAGGCCGAGATTGCCCGCATCCCTTACGACCGGGACGATCAATCCCTTCTCGCCAAGCGCCGTACCAACACCGACGTCGATTGTCGGTGAAACTGCGATGCGATCCTTCTCCCATCGACCATTGATCGCAGGTGCAACAGCCATGGCCCCTGCAGCGGCCTTCACGATGTAAGCCGTGTAGCTGAGCTTTACGCCTTTTGCTGCCATCGCTGCCTTGTGCGCCGCGACGGCCGAGAAATCTGCCTCGAAGACGGCCGTCACGTGGGGCTGGTCGGTGACCGCGCGGACCATGTTCTCGGCGATTGTGAGCCGCATCCGATCGTGCACGATGTCGTTGGGGCTGAATTTGTCAGTGGACGCGAGCGTCGGCTTTTCGGCGCTGTCACGCGTTGGCGACGCCATTGCCCGGTCGACGTCCTCGCGCGTGATGCGGCCATTGCGGCCGGTGCCCTCGATCCGGCCTGGATCAATTCCATGCTGAAGGCAGGCCCTTCGAACCGAGGGGCTAAGCCTCGTTTCGCGCGGTTCAGAGTTTTCTCGACGCGCAATCGAGGCGGGCTCTACCGCTCTTTCGGGCAGCGCTGCTTCGGGCTCAAGCTTGCCAGCCGAGGAGCCTTCCTCAACAATTTCGATCCTTGCAAGAAGTGCCCCGGGGAGTGCCTCGGCATCCGTGTCGAGCAGGATTTCCGACAGGATCCCCGCACAGGGCGCGGGAACTTCCTGGGTCACCTTGTCGGTCTCAAGTTCCACCAACGGATCGTTGACGGCGACCTGGTCGCCGATCTGCTTGAGCCAGGCACGGACGACCGCTTTGGTGCCTTCCTGCTCGTCGGGGACGCGGACTTCGATCAAGTCAGAAACCCACAAGCCGGTCGACCTCGGCGCGAATGCGCGCGGCCGAAGGGAGTGCCCACTCCATGAGCTTTGGATGATGGGGGCTTGGAATGTCCGGCATCGTGACCCGCGCAACAGGAGCATCGAGATCGAGGAACGCCTCGTCTGCAACAACTGCGGCGATCTCCGCACCAAAACCGCCCGTGCGCAGATCCTCATGCACGATCAGGCAGCGCCTCGTCGTGCGCACGCTCTCGAGCACCATCTCCTTGTCCCACGGCTGCAAGGTCCGAAGATCGATCACATCGGCGCTGATGCCCTCCGCCGCCGCTTCGCAGCGCGGGACCATCGCGCCCCAGGTGACAATTGTGATCTTCTCGCCCTCACGCGTCTTCCTCGCGCGTCCGAACGGAAGAACATATTCGTCGCCGGGCCACGGACGCCGAGCCCAGCTATCGTCGAGCATGGCGCGATGTTCGAAGAAGAGCACAGGATCGTTCCCGCGAAGGCTCCCGCGCAGCAGTCCGACCGCATCCTCGGCGTTGGACGGCACCGCAACCTTCCAGCCGGGGTTGTGAACAAACTCGACCTCGTTGGTCATCGAATGCCAGGGATCGCCGCACTTGAAGAAGCCGCCGGGTACCCGAAGGACCATCGGCGCTGCGAAACGATTATTTGTGCGCCACCGCATCGTTCCGGCATCATGGATCTGTTCGGTCGCCGGTTCCGCATATTTGCGGAACTGGATTTCGGGGACCGGCATCAGGCCTGCGAGCGCCATGCCCACGGCGCGCCCCACGATCCCTTCTTCGTTGAGCGACGTGTCAAAGACCCGCTCTGCCCCGAACTTCTCCTGAAGCCCCAAAGTCACGGCATGGACGCCGCCCTTCGGGCCGACATCCTCGCCAAATACGAGCAGGCGCGGGTTTGCCGCCAGCTCCTGGTCGAGGACGCGCCGGATGGCGGTCACCATGTTGATCCGCTGGCCCTCGCTTCTGGCCACCTCGATCGATCTGGGCGGCTCGTACCCGCTGTTCCAAAGCCCTCCGACCTCCTGCGTCGCCCCTTCGAAGAAGACGTTGCTCGTGACCGTTTCCGGGGTCGAGACCCCTCTTTCTTCGGCCTCTGCAACACCAGCCTGGACTTCCCACGCGGCTTCGCGCTCAAGCTGTGCCCAGATTTCCTCGCCGATCTGGAGCTTCGCGCAATGCGCCTTGAGCTTGGGGAGCGGGTCCCTTGCCCACTCGTCCTTGATCTCGGCCTTGCTCTTGTAGGCCTGAGTGTCCTGGTAGCTGTGCCCCTCAAGCCGCGGCACCCTCAGCCGGAGCAGGACCGGACCCCGTTTTGTCCGGACATGACTCACCGCCTCGTTGACGAGATGCGATGCCTGCTCCGGATCAGTGCCGTCGCCGGTGAAGATCGTCAGTCCGGAAAAGCTTGCGAGGTTTGCTGCGATGTCCTTGCCAGGTGTCTGGTATTCCGAGGGAACCGAAATCCCGTAGCCATTGTCTTCAACGTAGATTAGCAATGGCAAGCTTTGCGTCGTGGCAATCGTTAGCGCAGACCAAAATCCACCGGTGGCGCAACTGGCGTCGCCTCCAAGAACCAGCGAAATCGCATCGAGCGGACCATCTTTCAGTACATGCTGCTTGTACTTGATCGCCTGTGCCCACCCTGCCGCCGGAGTATATTGAGCCCCTACCCCACCGGCCATCGGCAGGGCGTGCGCGCCGCCGCCATTGGGGTAGTTGAAAACAACGCCGATATCGCGCCCGTCAGAGTAGCCCCCGGCAAGCCCCATCCCCGAACCGAGCGCGTCGGCCAGAGGCACTCCGAGTGCGAGGAGCAGAGGCCGCGATCGATAATAGCCGAAGGCTCCGTCACCATCCTTGAGGTGAAGACCGAGGAGGATCTGCGCCATGTCATGGCCGCGTGCACTGAACTGGTAGAGGACCTTCTTTGCCGGGACGAGCTCCTGCTCTTCGATCCGGTCCATTTCCCTGCTGGTCAGCACCAGCCGCGCGACCTCGCGCCAATCAACCTCGGCCGACACCCGGCCCGGGTCGCGATCAGCCATGGCCGTTCTACGCGTCCAGGGCGCCGACCACGGCGGCGATAAATCGATCGATCTGGTCATCGCCCATGCCGACGACATTGAACCGGCCGCTATCGGCCATGTAGATGGCATGCTCCTGCCGCAGATTGAGCACTTGCTCACGGCTCAGTGGAAGCATCGAGAACATGCCGTACTGCCGCCCAATGAAGGCGAGGCGCGGGTCAGCGGCCCCGATCCGTTTCCGGACCGAGTTGATGCGGTCACGCATCCCCTGAAGCTCCTCCAGCCAGCGCGATCGAAGCTCCGGATCCTCGAGGATGATATGGATTGCCGCAGCGCCATGGTCCGGTGGCATGGACCACATTTCACGGGCAATCTGATGGAGATGCGCCATTGCGGTCGCGGTCGCATCTTTCGACTTGGTCTTGACCCACACGGAGCCAACGCGGTCGCGGTAGACACTGAAATTCTTGTCGCAGCTTTGTGCGATGATCATCTCGTCGCATGCTTCAAGCATCAGCCGGACCCCGAACGCATCCTCATCGAGGCCGCGGCCAAAACCCTGGTATGCGATGTCGATCAGGGGGATGAGCCCGCGCTCGCTGACGGTTCGGACAACCTCGCGCCATTGCTCCTCGCTAAGGTCGGCGCCCGTCGGATTATGGCAGCATCCATGAAGCAGTGCGATGTCCCCAGGAGCGCCGGACTGAAGCGCTTCGATCATGTCATCGAAACGGATGATCGCCTGCCCGCGCTCGTAATAGGCATATTCGACCGCCTCGAGCCCGACCGACCTTACGATCGGGGGATGGTTCGGCCAGGTCGGCGTCCCGAGGAAAACCCGCGCGTCAGGATTTGCGGCTGCAAGGAGTTCGAAGCCGAGCCTCAGCGCACCGCATCCTCCTGGTGTCTGAAGACCGATGATCCGCTCGTCGCCCGCATGCTCGCCAAGAAGGATCGGCCTCAGCAGTTCGGTGAAACGCTTGTCGCCCGAACTCCCCAAATAGGCCTTGGTGGTCTGCGCGAGGAGAAGACGCCGCTCCGCTTCCTTCATGACCTTCAGAATGGGCGTGTTTCCAACCCCGTCGCGGAAGACTCCGACGCCGACATCGATCTTGTCGGGCCGGGGGTCGGCATTGACCATGCCGATAAGGGCGATGAGCGAGTCGTTTTGCACCGCCGGAAGATCCGAGAGGCCGCGAGTGTCGGTCCGTGTCAGCATGGAAGCGCGATTAGCTCAGTCACGCATCGTAATCCACAGCAACGCCATCACCGAGCGGAACCGACTGGCAAGTGAGCACATAGCCGGCAGCGACCTCCTCGTCGGTAAGGCCATATCGCGCTGCCATTTCAACTTCCCCCTTCATGACCTTTGCACGGCAGGTGGCGCAGACGCCGGCCTTGCAGGCGAAGGGTGCCGGGAGACCAGCTGCACGCGCGCTGTCGAGGATATTCCCTTCCCTGAATGGAACGCGCCGCGTGCGGCCGTCGAGCGTCACGGAAACACTGACGCCTTCCGCGCGGGTCTGAAGCTGCGCGATTTCGCGAGAGACAGCATCAGGCCGCCGGTCGGCGGTGAAGCGCTCGATATGGATGCGCTCCCTCGGGATCTTGCGATCAAGGAGCGCTCCTTCGGCCGCATCCATCATCGGTCCCGGGCCGCAGATGAACCAGCCGTCGACGTCGGAAGCATCGGGTAGAAGCGCGGGAATCGCCTCCTCCAGGCGCTCCCTGCCGAGCATTCCGTTGAACAGGTCAATGTCCTGCTCTTCGGCATCAAGGAAATGATAGATTTCGAGCCGTCCGAGATATTTGTCCTTCAGTCCTGCGAGGGCCTCGAGGAAAATGACCGAGCTGCTGTCGCGATTGCCGTAGAGGAGGGTGAAACGGCTCCGGGGTTCTTCGACAAGAAGCGTTCTGATCAGCGATATGACGGGCGTGATTCCCGAACCGCCGGCAATGCCAACGAGGTGACGGTTTGCTGCCGGATCGAATTCCGTGGTGAAGCTTCCATGAGGCACCATCACCTCGATGGTGTCCCCGGCTTTGAGCTCGTCGCCCACCCAGTTCGAGAACAGGCCGCCGCCGATGCGCTTGACGGTCACCATCCAGTCGTCCTCGGAAGGAGCGGTACAGAGCGAATAATTTCGCCTGACCTCCTCGCCGTTGATGGTGGCGCGGAGCGTCAGATGCTGTCCCGCCCTGAATGCGAACGCGTCTTTGAGCTCCTCCGGGATCTCGAACCGGATCGAATTCGCGTCCGCGGTCTCCGGAACGATCTTTGCGACTCTCAGCGCATGGAAGTGAACGCTCATTACCAGGTCGCGTCAGGGTAGGTACGCGGAAGGAACTGCATCACCGCGAGCAGGTGTCCAAGGTGCTCGCTGTGGTGGCCGCGGCGACCGCCGAGGATCGCGCGCTGGTCGGCGGGCATCTCCAGACGCGCCTCTCCGAGGACCGCAGCGATCGAGGAACGATAATCACTCTCGAACTCACGCGGATCGGGGGCAATGCCCCGATCAATTGCGGCCTGGAGCGCCTCGTCGACCTCGAATAGTTCCGGCACGAAGCGCCAGCACCAGTCGAGCCCCTCCGCCATCCGGCGCGTGCTCTCCTCGGTTCCGTCGCCGAGACGGATCGTCCAGTCACTCGCAAGTTCGCGATGATAGGCGACTTCCTTCACGGCCTTGTGCGCAAATTCGCTCAGGAACCGATCGCTCGAAGCCTGCAGGCGCTGGAGCAGCAGATGCTGCCAGCTGGTATAAAGGAAGTGCCGAGCAATCGTCTGCGCAAAGTCACCGTTGGGCTGTTCGACGAGGAGACAATTCCTGAAGTCGAGCACGTCGCGATGAAAGGCGAGCGCATCGCCGTCTCCCGCTTCATTCAGCAGCAGGTTTGCCTGGCCTATGAGGTCCAGCGCGAGATTGGCAAGACTGATGTCCACCTCGAGAACGGGACCATGGCCGCACCATTCCCCGAGCCGCTGCCCAAGCACGAGCGCGTCGTCGCCAAGGCGCAGGAGATAGTCGTGACGCGCAAGGTCGGGCTTGCCTTCCACGGGCGCATTGAACGCACCCGCGCCGGTCGCTCCCTTCGGCACGTCGATCGGCGGCATGGAGGCCATCAGATGTGCTTCACCTCGTCCGGGATGTCGTAGAAGGTCGGGTGCCTGTAGATCTTGCTCTCTGCGGGCTCGAACAGCTCGCCTGCCTGGTCGGGGTCGGACGCGACAATCTGGGCCGATGGAACGACCCAGAGGCTCACGCCTTCGAGACGCCTCGTATACGTATCCCTCGCATGGGCGAGTGCGAGCTCCGCGTCAGGAGCATGAACGCTGCCAACATGGCGATGCGAAAGGCCGCCCCTGGCGCGGACGAACACTTCCCACAGCGGCCAGTCACTGCTCACGCCGCCTTCCTTTGACGGCGCTTCGCCTCGTGCGCAGCGGCGGCTTCGCGAACCCAGGCCCCATTGTCCCATGCCTCGCGGCGAGCCTTCATCCGTTCCTTCGCAACCGGTCCTTCACCCCGAACGACGGAATAGAATTCCTCCCAGTCGATCTCGCCGAAGTCGTAGCCGCCCTTTTCCTCGTTCCACTTGAGGGCTGAATCCGGCACCGTAAGGCCAAGGAAGTCGGCCTGCGGAACCGTGATATCGACGAACTTCTGGCGAAGCTCGTCGTTGGTCTCGCGCTTGATGCGCCAGCGCATGGACTGCGCCGTGTTGGGACTGTCGGCGTCCGGCGGACCGAACATCATGAGGCTTGGCCACCACCAACGGTTGAGCGCGTCCTGGGCCATCCGCTTCTGTTCGGCTGTGCCCTTGGCCATCGCGATCATGATTTCGTAGCCCTGCCGCTGATGGAAGCTTTCCTCCTTGCAGACGCGTACCATCGCCCTCGCGTAAGGACCGTATGATGTGCGCTGCAGGGGCACCTGGTTCATGATCGCCGCTCCATCGACGAGCCAGCCGATCGCCCCGATGTCCGCCCACGTCAGCGTCGGGTAGTTGAAGATGGTCGAATATTTCGCTTTTCCGGTATGGAGCGCCTCGATCATCTGCTCCCTGCTCGTCCCGAGCGTCTCGGCAGCACAGTAGAGGTAAAGGCCGTGGCCCGCCTCGTCCTGGACCTTGGCAAGGAGGATCGCCTTGCGCCGCAGTGACGGCGCGCGTGTAATCCAATTGCCTTCGGGAAGCATGCCGACGATCTCCGAATGAGCATGCTGGCTGATCTGCCTCGTAAGCGTCCGCCGATAGGCTTCGGGCATCCAGTCCTTGGGCTCGATGAACTCGTCCGCTGCAACGCGGGCTTCGAAAGCCTCAAGGAGCTGAGGGTCCTCGAGGTTCTCGATCTTCGCCGTCTTCTGAAGCTCGGTCGTATACATGATTGGCGATTTAGTCGGTGTAGACGCAAGGTTCAAATGTCCACGGCCGGACCCCCAAGCGTCCGCGAATAGCCGGTGAACTCGGCGATGCGCCTGCCATCGCCCGCGCGGACCGCGACGCGGGTGACGCCGGCCCTGCCCTCGCGGGCAACCTCCTGCGCCTCTGCGACCAGTGTTTCGCCCTCTCGCACCTTGTCGAGGAACACGATGGACGCCTGGGCCGCCATGCTTGCATGGTTCGCGCCGTTGCAGACGTAGGCAAAAGCGCTGTCCGCGAGCGCGAAGATCATGCCGCCGTGCGCGTAGCCGTGGCCGTTGAGCATGTCCGCGCGAACGAGCATCGAAACGCGCGCATAATCTTCCCGCACTTCCTCGATCGTAAGCCCCCAGGCGGGCCCGGTGCCTTCCTTGGCGAGCATGCGCTGCGCGACATGGTTCGCGAGTTCGTTTGCGTCCACTGCCTCTCCTTCGCTACTCCGGCGGGCATGGCTTACGAGACCATCGACTTCAAGGCGGACGGTCCGATCGCGCGGATCACGCTCAATCGCCCGGACCGGCTCAACAGCTTCACCGCGAAAATGCACGAGGAGCTGCGCGATGCTCTTGCGAACCTCGGCGAAGCGCGCGTCGTGATCCTCACCGGCGCCGGGCGCGGTTTCTGCGCCGGTCAGGACCTCAACGACCGGGCCGTGGCGCCG
>DATMHD010000256.1:0-3764 GCA_035555075.1 Sphingomicrobium sp.
AGCTCGTTCCCATCGTCATCGAACAGTCCAACCGGGGCGAGCGCAGCTTCGACATCTATTCCCGTCTGCTGCGCGAACGGATCGTCTTCATCACCGGCGCGATCGAGGACCACATGGCCTCGCTGATCACGGCCCAGGTGCTCTTCCTCGAGTCCGAGAACCCGAAGAAGGACATCTTCATGTACATCAATTCGCCGGGCGGCGTGGTGACCGCCGGCCTCGCGATCCACGACACGATGCAATATATCCGCCCGAAGGTCAGCACCGTCTGCATCGGCCAGGCCGCCTCGATGGGCAGCTTCCTTCTCGCCGCCGGTGAGCCGGGAATGCGCGTCGCCCTGACCAACAGCCGGATCATGGTCCACCAGCCCTCGGGCGGCGCCCAGGGCATGGCCGCCGACATCGAGATCCAGGCGCGCGAGATCCTGCGCATGCGCCAGCGCCTCAACGAGCTCTACGCCAAGTACACCGGCCAATCGATCGAGGAGATCGAAAAGGCGATGGACCGCGACAAGTTCCTCGAGGCGGACGAAGCCAAGGCGTTCGGCATCATCGACGAGGTCTTCGACAAGCGTCCGGACAGCGGTGACGACAGCGGGACCGGGGCTGGAGATATCACGCCCGCCTGACCCTTTCTGGTGGAGGGACGGGGTCCGGGTGAACGCGCGAAGCGCGGCACCGTTAAAGGGTCGCTTCGGCGGCCCTTTTCTTTCGCGGCCACGATGTCTGCTTTCGACCCATTGCAGACATAAGCGCGGTCGCTACGCTGACGGCGTGGATCAGGGCGGGAACATCGGCAATGTGCAGCCGCGCCACGGAACACTCCGTCGCACGTTCCTGCCAATCTACGGCATGGACCAGCTAATCTTCGTGACCGTTGTCGCTTTGCCGTTCGTATGGCTGGCATTTGAGAACGCGAAGTTGGCGCTCTTCACTGGCCTTGGCGCTTACATCGGGTTTGTGAGCACGATGCAGCGTTCGACACCATCCAGCTTAGTCTTGCCTGCTCGCGACGAACCTCGCGTTGCTGCAATCCTCGACCGCTCTCCATTCTTCGAGCGGAACGGTGACGGTAAATGGGACAGCAACAAGGGGCGGCTGAAGCGGTGGGATACCGACAACATTCGACTTGAGCGCAACGGCAAAACCTTGCGGCTAACCGGAAGGCAAATCGATCTTCAAAAGATCGCCTTCCTCCTTGAGTGCTAATGTCAGCTTTCCACCCATTGCAGTCACAAGCGGTCATCATCATACGCGCCGATGCAGGGAGAGATTCGCATTGGCGCGGTACAAACTTCGCGCAACCGGCGCGACGGGACAGGTGGAGTTTCAGGAACGCCTGACCATCGATGCCGCACTGGCCAAAGCCGAGGAGCTGCGCGCGGCGCAATTCACTCATATCGCAATCATCAATGTTCTATCGGGTGTTGAGATCAAAGACGTTGAGGCGCTGTTGGCTTCACGAGATGGCGACGACACGCGGCCCACCTAGCGCTTCATTCCCTAATCGCAGACATTTTGCCGGCAACGGTTTCGCCAGCTTACGACAACTGTCTCAATGAAGGGACGGGGCATGGATGCTGTACTGACGAGGAAATACCCGTTGTGGCGGGCCTTGGAGCATTAGGTAGCCGGGGTCGAACTCCGCCGATGACGCGAGAGCGTCCCAGTCGGGGATGTCAACGCGGCCGCGCCGGAATACTAACAGCCCCTCGGTGCGCAAATCCTTGAGTACACGGTTTACGTGAACCGGCGTAAGGCCGACCGCTTCCGCTACCTGCTTCTGCGTTAGTGGCATGTCATAGTTAGTGCGGGTGCCTAAATTGGCCGCTTCGCAACGCATTCCCATCTCGCAGAACAAATGCCCCACCCGAGCCTTGCCGCTCTTTCGCCCGAGATTCCCGACCCACTTGGCGAAAATTGCGGCATCGGCTGTCCCGTCACGCCAGAACGCGATGGCAATGCCAGGATAGCGAATGCAAAGGTTCCGAAGCTGGCGATGCGAGACGCCAATGACGGTGGCGGGACTTAGCGCTGTGATGCTCCAGCTCACCCTTGGCGCGACTACCGAGTGGAGGTCGCACATGTCGCCGCTTATGTAGATTGAGGTGACTTGGCGTTCACCATCTAGCATCTGATCATACCTGCCAACGAGACCACTCGCCACCAGGCAAGCCCGCTCCACCCTCTGGTGGGGAGAGATAATGTCGTAGTTCGGCCGGTACTGTTGGGTGTCCCCGGTGAGGTTCAGGATCGCATCGCGCTCCTCGCCGGTAAGCACGGAACGGACCAAAAGGCGGTCCACGAAACGGCGGAGGGCAATTCGAGGTATGGCGTCGCTCCTGCGGAGGCGGGAGCGCGCAGTCTCTCAGCCACCGAATGCCCGTCAACTCGACCGGTGGTGTGGCGACGATAGCACGCCATTTCCCCCCTTTAAAAGCGCGAGCTCAAAGTTGATCCATTTGAACTGCTGGGTTGGGGAAGCCTTGTAATCCAGCGCCTTCGGGCGAGGCGGGGATCAATTGAAAGAGTATCGTCTGTTCTTCTTCGACGGCTCCCATCGATTAACGATGGCGCATGAGTTCGAGGCTGACGACGACGTACAGGCGAGTCGGATTGCAGAAAGCTGGCGCGAAGGCCGGCAGATGGAGTTGTGGCAGCGCGACCGAAAAGTGCGGTGCTGGGGCTTTCCGAACCAGCCGGGGGAGGAGCAGTCGTGAACTGCACCAATTCTGGTGAGGGCTCGAGCGTCCGACCGTAGGCTAATGTCCGCTTTCCACCCAAAGCTGACATTACGGTCCTGACGCCGATTCCTGCGTAATCACTCACTCACCCACGCTCGGCGGAAAACGCTGTCCTACAGTGGCCGCCCTGTGCCTTATCCTACCGGATGACCCGCACCAGTAAGCGAAGCACCCTCTCTCAATGGGCTACCGCGCGCGTAATCCATCACTCTTGCCGCTGTCCGCGTGCTAGCCCATCGACTTCACGGCCCCTGAAATGCCGCCGTCACTGCGAAGATTAGGAACATTCGCCCATTTTGGGACAGTTGTTCCTCTCTTGTTCCACGAGAACAAATAGGATACGAAGTCCTCACAAGGCGGAGGCTCGGCCGCCGATGATGAAGCGAATCAATCGCTTGCAAAGAGGATGGAGACAGAGGACATGGCGGCCCAGTTGAAAGTCATCGGTAGCGAAATGGCAACGTCGTCAGGAATGGACCGGCAAAAGGCGCTCGAAGCGGCTCTTGCCCAGATCGATCGTGCATTCGGCAAGGGCTCGGCAATGAAGCTGGGCAGCCGCGAGAAAATCGAGATAGAGACGATCTCGACGGGGTCGCTCGGGCTCGACATCGCGCTTGGCGTCGGCGGCCTGCCGCGCGGGCGGATCATCGAGATTTACGGGCCGGAAAGCTCGGGCAAGACGACGCTTGCGCTCCACGCGATCGCCGAAGCGCAGCGCAATGGCGGCACCGCGGCCTTCGTCGATGCCGAGCATGCGCTCGATCCGGTCTATGCCAAGAAACTGGGCGTCGACATCGACGAGCTGATCGTCTCGCAGCCCGATACCGGCGAGCAGGCGCTGGAGATCGTCGACACGCTCGTCCGCTCCAACGCGATCGACGTGCTGGTGGTGGACTCGGTCGCCGCGCTGGTTCCCCGCGCCGAGATCGAGGGCGAGATGGGCGACAGCCACGTCGGCCTCCAGGCGCGCCTGATGAGCCAGGCGCTGCGCAAGCTCACCGGCTCGATCAGCCGCTCGCG
>DATMHD010000257.1:0-8644 GCA_035555075.1 Sphingomicrobium sp.
TTCAAAGAGGTCCCAGCCGTCGTCGTCTCTTGCCGGTGCAAGCTGTTCGATGGCACCTGAAATGAAGTCGGCGACGACAGCATCGAGCGCTATCCCGCTGCCGGCAATCAATATGCCGGTCTGGCCCGTCGCGCGGAAATCCGCGGCAATGCCCCGGTTGCGCAGTGACCGGGTGAGGGAGAGCGTCGCGTACATCTTGCCCACCGAGCAGTCGGTGCCGACGGTCAGGAGGCGATGGCCGGCGCGCGGGTAACCCTTGCCGACGCGCAGGTCCGCCGGCGGCTCGCGCACATCAAACAGGTTGAGGCCACGCTCTTGGGCGAGCTGGACGAGCCGCGGCTCGTCGCGGAGGCGGCGGTGGAGTCCGGCGGCAACATTGAGCCCGGCTTCAAGCGCGGCCGCAGCATCGTCGACAAGCTTGGCGTCGAGGACGCCCCCGGCATTGGCGATGCCCAACACGAGCGTCCGTGCCCCTGCCGCAGCGCCAGCCTCCATTCCGAGGCGCGGGAGGCCGAGCGTCAGCGGGCAATCGTCGTGACGGAACTCGCCCACGCAAGCTTCGGGACGGAACACGGCAAGGCCGCGCGACGTCTTGATGCCGAGTGGATCGGAGCTGCTTCCAAGGTAAAGAAGATAGGGCGCCGGGATCATCGGCCGCGTACCTATCGGCCTGCGCCCCCACTTCGCTCATAGCGAGTGCGCCGCTTGGCATAGACCGGCGTTATGGTGAGCGGATGACTCCACCGAGCATTTTCAGGAATTCCGTCGCGAGCGCTGTCGGCGGGCAGTTGAGCAGGAACATCGCGTGCACGTCGAACGACAGCCGCGGTCTCAGCGGACGGAACGCCAGCCCGTATCCGAGTGAAGCCTGGGCGGTGAAATTGTCGACTACCGCTACGCCAACCCCCTGTCGTACCAAGGCCGAGGCAATGTAGAATGTGCGCGCGGACACGACCTCCTCCAGCTCAATCTCGAGGCGCTGGAGTTCCTGGGTGAAGAGCTGGCCGATCGGGCCGCTCGCAGCAAGACTGATGAAGCGATGCCCCCGAAGCTGCTCCAGTTCGAGCTCGGGCGGGGCGTCGGGGAATTCCTCCTCACGATAGAGCACGACCAGTTCCCCGCTCCCCAGATGCCGGTTGCCAATGGGCGCCGCCGGAGGAACCTCATAGGCGATCGCAAGATCGGTCTCGCGCTCGTACAGTTTCCGGACGAGGTCATCATGATGGACCGTCTGGAGGTCGAACTTCACATTGTCGTGGTTGCGGCGGAACCGCGCCACGGCCGTCGGAATGGTATGAAGCGCAAGCGACGGCAGGGCCGACACGCGAAGAATGCCGGCAACACCTCGCTTGAGGTTCCGCCCAGCTTCTCGAAGGGCGTAAACCCTGTCCTGAATCTCGCTGACGTCGGCAAACAGAACATGCGCGTCCTGCGTCGGGATGAGCCGCCCGTTGGCCCGCTGGAACAGCTGGAAGCCCAATAGGGACTCGGCATGGCGCAATGTCTTTGAAACCGACGGCTGCGACACGTTGAGGGCGCGTGCAGCCGCACTGACGGAGCCGTTCACGTAAACGGCATGGAAGATCTCGATATGGCGAAGGTTCATCGTCGGGCGGCGCCTTCCTTACGAGGACAGCAGCCTCATCAACTTGGGCCAGTAATCAAGCGATTCGAAGAAACTTGCCACCGGCACGCGTTCGTTCAAGCCATGGGCACCGGTGTCCTCGCCTGGCCGGGAGAACTCCAGATTGGCGCCATAGGTCGGGATACCGGCCGCCCGATAATGCTTCCCGTCGGTTGCCCCGGCGGTCATGTAAGGAATGACGGGCACGCCTGGATAGCGATCCTCGACGGCCCGGGCGATGGCGGAAAACAGTTCCTTGTTCTCCGGAGAGGGAGCGCTTGCCATTGGCGTGCCGATCACTTTCCACTCGGCCTTGGGGTTGCGCCCCGCCTGGGCCAGTTCCTGCTCAACCGATTCCACCGGGACGCCAGGGAATATCCGGCAGTTGATCGTGGCGGTGGCCTTTTGCGGAAGCGCGTTGTCGGCGTGGCCGCCGTTCAGCAGCGTCGGCACGCACGTCGTCCGGAGGGAGTATGCAAGGCGCGGGTCGCTGGAGAGGAGCGCGTCTGCCTGCTCGTCGTGCGGATTGGTCGCAAGCGCCGCCAGAGCCGCCTCGAGGCCCGGCTTGGCATTGGGCTGGCGCGCGGCATCCCGGACGATCGACTGGGTCATCGCATTTACGACCACGGGAAAGCGGTAAGGGCGGATATTCCCGAGAAGCTCGGCCAATTCGAAGATCGCATTATCGGCTCGGGGCCTCGCGCTATGGCCGCCGGGATTGTGCACACTCACCTCGATGTTGGCGTAAGTCTTCTCCGCGACCTGGACTCCGAACGACAGCCCCTTCCCTGAAGCGTCGGCCCGGCCGCCGCCCGAATCCGAATTGACTGCGAATTCGGGCCGGCGAGGTGCAAGCTTCGTCACCAGCGCCCGCGTCGAGAGCATGTCGGTTTCCTCGTCGCCACTAAAGGCGAGGATGAGGTCGCGGTTGGGCTTGAAACCTTGCTTCTTCAACTCGATGAACGCCGCGGCAAGCTGCGCGACGCCGGATTTGTTGTCGCTAGTGCCGCGTCCGAAGAAATAGCCATCCTCTTCGATGAAGGTGAAGGGATCCCGCTGCCAATCCTCGCGCTTGGCTTCAACGACATCCATGTGGCCCAGGAACAGGATTGGTGGCTTGATGCCCGATCCGCGATAGGTGACGATCAGACCGGCGGTCTCCCCCACCGGCAGGATCTCCACGTCGTGGCTGCTGAACCCGGCCTTCCGGAACTTGGAGGCGAGATATTTCGCCATTTTCGGGACCTGGCCCCGGCCTTTCACCGTCGGGATTTGGACGATTGACCGATAGATTTCCAGGGCCTCTCGCCCCTCTGGTGAATTCCGATCGGCGCCGGATGCAGGCTGGACCGGCATCAAAGCCGCGACGACCAGCAACCATTTCCTCATTTCCGGGCTTCCTTCAACGACAACCACTGCCTCAACGAGAACAACTGGGCTTATAGCCTTCAGCGACCTAGCAGAGCCCATCGATGCCAGTCGAGGACAGTGTCCTGCCCAGCTGGCACAGATCCCGAAAGATCATAGATCCGCCGGGCGCATAGATGCTGCGCGTATGAACTCCTTGCCCTCGAGGCCGAGCAGCATCTGCCTTGCTTGACCTTCTCCAGTGAGGACAATAGCGTCCCGAACAGAAACATCGGGGGTTTGCAATGAAATTGATGCTCGCGCTTGCACTCATGGCACTGCCAATGCCTGCGTTGGCGCAGGCTCCCGTCTCTTCCGACACGCCTGGCAAGACCGCCGCCGGCATCCAGTATATGCAGCCCAAGGGCTGGAGCCTCAGCTCCGAGGGCCAGAAGTCATTGTTTGTCTCACCCGAAGGCGATCTTCGCGTCGCCGTGATCGAAGTTGGTGAGGCTCCCGACGCGAAGTCCGCAGCCGAGAAGGCCTGGTCGGTCTACAGGCCCGGCGGCGCTCCTGTTGTGAGGCTCGTCACCGCAGCGCCTCCAGGCGATGGCTGGGATGCGCGGGCATCGATCGCCTACGAAACTTCCCCCAACGAACGCTCGGCCCGGTCCGCGCTGGCGCTCAAGCAAGGCCAGTCCTGGACCGTGATGATTGTCGATGGTTCGGATGCGACCTTCAACAAGCGCTCGGCTGCCGCATCGCTCCTTCAGAACAGTCTTCGGCCAGCAGGATTCAAGCCCGAAAGCTTCGCCGGCAAGGCCGCACATCCGCTCACTCCGGAACGCGTCCGGGCGCTACGCGACTTCATCGCGCAGTCCGCGCGCACCCTCGAGATCCCGGGTGTTGGCGTCGCGCTCATCGACCATGACAAGGTCGTGTGGCAGGGCGGCGTCGGGGTTCGGAAGCTCGGCTCCAGGCTGCCGGTCGACGCGCATACCAAGTTCATGGTCGCGTCGAACACCAAGGGCATGTCGACCCTCCTCCTCTCGATCCTTGCCGACGAGGGGAAGCTCGGCTGGGACCAGCGGGTCATCGATCTCTACCCAAGCTTCCGGCTTGGAAGCGATGAGACGACCAAGGCCGTTGAAGTGCGCCACCTCGTCTGCGCCTGCACCGGGCTCCCAAGGAAGGACTTCGGGTTCATCCTCGCCGACCAGGGCGCGCCTGCCATCGACACCTTCCGGCAGCTTGCGCAAACGCAGCCGACGAGCAAGTTCGGGGAACTCTTCCAGTATAACAACCTGATGGCTTCCGCCGCAGGTTTCCTGGGCGGCGCACTCACTTATCCGAAGATGGAGATCGGCGCTGCATATGACCGCGCGATGCAGGAGAAGATCTTCAACCCGCTCGGAATGCGCGACACGACCTTCGACTACAAGAAGGGAGAGAGCGGAGATTGGGCGGCGCCACACGGCTATGATGTCAACGGCCGGATGACCGTGATGTCGAACAAGTTCAACTTCACGGTCTATCCCTACCGTCCGGCGGGAGGAGCCTTCTCCAGCGCCGCGGACATGGCTCGCTACGTCGAGCTCGAACTCGGCAAGGGCAAGACCCCCGAGGGCAAGCGCATCGTCAGCGAGGCGAACATCCTCAAGCGCCGTGAACAAGGCGTCCAGACGGGCGAGGACAGCTGGTATGGAATGGGCCTGTTCAGCCGCAATGCCTGGGGCGTGCCTGTAGTCACCCATGGCGGCACTCTCCAGGGTTACCACAGCAACTGGTGGGCCCTTCCCGAACAGGGGGTCGGCGCAGTCGTCCTCACAAACGCCGATTCAGGTGCGTCCCTCCTCGAGCCCTTCTTCCGGCGCCTGATGGAAGTGCTTTACGACGGTCGGCCGGAGGCCGCGAAACAAGTCGCGGCCGCAGCCGCGCGCCTCAAGGCGCAAGCCGCGGCGAAGCGCGCGCGCCTCACCCTGCCCGGCGATCCTTCGGTCCTTGCAAAGCTTGCGTCCACCTATCGAAGCCCCGAACCGGGGACGATCACGATCCGCGATCGCGGCGGCGTCAAATGGGTGACGGCGGGGTCGATCGAAGGTCCGCTTGCCACCCGCAAGAATGCCGACGGCAGCATCTCGATCGTCTCAGTCGCGCCCGGCAACATCGGGCTCGCTGCCGTGGTGGGGGTCGATGCGAACAATCACCGGACCCTGACCGTTCGCGACAGCCAGCACGCCTACGTCTACACCGAAGTCGAATAGGTAACGGGCATAAAGCCGGGCGGATTCCCGAAGGAACCGCCGCTTCCCCGCACGGCAGTTTCAGCCTTGTTCTCCGATCAGGACATTCTATCCTGATTAGCAAAGAGGGAGGATGGACAATGGCAGAACGAGGGCACCGGAGCAGCAATAGACGGGCGATCGGGCGGGCACTTCCGTTCCTCGCCTTGATCTCGTCCCCGCTCGTCCTTGGCGCCGCGCCGCTCGCTGCCCCTCGATATGACGTTGTCATCCGTGGCGGCCGAGTGCTCGACGGCGCCGGAAACCCCTGGGTTCTTGCGGACGTCGCCGTGAAGGACGGAAGGATCGCGAAGATCGGCCAGGTGAGCGGCCACGGACGCGAGGAGATCGATGCGCACGGCCGCTACGTCGCGCCAGGCTTCATCGATATGATGGACCATTCGGGCTACACGCTGCGCAAGGACGGACGAGCCGACAACAAGCTCCTGATGGGCGTCACCAGCGTCATCGACGGCGAAGGCGGCACGCCTGTCGAAGCGGCAAAGATCCCCGAATATTTTGCGCAGCTCGAGAAGCAGAAGATCGCCGTCAACCTCGGGACCTATTATGGATCGCACCAGGCCCGCATCAAGGTCGTCGGAGACAGCGCTGCGCGCGCATCGCCCGCACAGATCGCTGCCGAGCAGGCCGAGGTCGCGACCGCGATGCGCGCCGGCGCATTCGGGATCGGCACCGCGCTCATCTACCCGCCCGCAAGCTTCCAGACGACCGACGAGCTGATTGCGATGGCGAAGGTCGTCGCACGCTGCCAAGGCTTCTACGCCAGCCACATGCGCGACGAGAGCTCGGATGTTCTCAAAGCGATCGACGAAGCCGTGCGGATCGGCGAGGAATCGGGCGCCAAGGTCGAGATCTTCCACCTCAAGGCCGCCTACCAGCCCCTTGCCGGCAAGCTGATGCCGCAGATCGTCGCAAGGATCGCAGCAGCGCGCGAACGCGGCGTCGACCTTGCTGCCGACATGTATCCCTATACCGCCGGCGGCACCGGCCTCGATGCCACCATCCCAAGCCACATCTTCGCCGACGGCGAGGAGAAAGGCTGGGCCCGGCTCCGTGATCCCAAGGTCAGGGAAGCGCTGAAGCGCGAGGTCGCAAGCGGGCGGCGACCCGACTGGTCCAACCTTGTCGATGCCTCGGGCGGCTGGAGCCATGTCGTCCTCGCGAACGCGCACAATCCGCAATATGACCGTTTCAACGGCAAGGACTTCGAGACCATCGGCAAGGAGCTTGGACGCGATCCCGCCGATGCAGCATGGGACATTGCTCTTGCGGCCCTCCCCAAACGCGCGATGGGCCTCTATTTCATGATGGACGACAACGACATCCGTCTTGCCCTTCGCCAGCCCTGGACCAGCATCGGAACCGATGCGGCCGCAGCAACCCTCGGAGGCGTGGATGGCCTTGGATTGCCGCACCCGCGATCATGGGGGACCTTCCCTCGCATCCTTGGCCATTACGTGCGCGACACGCACGATCTCACGCTGCCCGAGGCGGTGCGTAAGATGACGTCCTGGCCGGCAACGCGAATGGGCCTTGCCGACCGCGGTCTTGTCCGTGAAGGCCTTCGTGCCGACATTGTCGTCTTTGATGCCGACAAGATCGCCGATCGATCGACCTACAAGGATCCTTCCGCGCCGCCTGCGGGTGTCGGCGACGTGCTGGTGAACGGCGTCACCGAGCTAAGGGACGGACATGTCACGGGCGCGCGCGCAGGAATGGTCCTTCGGCATACTTGCGCAGCCTAGAAGGAACGCCCCTCCCCGTTAATGTTGCGGGGAGAGGCCCTTTTGAAGGCGGCTACTCGCGGGTCGCTGCGGCGCCGGCAGGCGTGAACAAGAGATCCTGGTAGTCCCAGCTGAAGTCTGCGATCGGTGACACCGGCTTCATGGTGATGCGGTCGACCGCGCCCGTCGGACCTAGAGCGAACGTTACGTAGGCAGGTTCGAGCGCGGGATCGTCCCAGTGCGTCTTGAATGTGTCATATTGCCAATGCTCGAGCGTCCCGGTCATCCTCGGGGTCTGCTTGAAATCGATGCGAAGCTTGCCCTGCGCCTCGCGGATACTGATCGGGCCGTACCAGGGGTCGACATAGTCGCCGGCATAGCGGGCCGGTGCAAGCGACGGACCGACCTTGGCCGCAGTCTCGCTCGCCTGCTTGAGCGCGGCGATCGCGCGCGCCTGACGCTCGCGCTTGAACGTCCGCCATGCCGCCGCCCAGTCCTGCGTCGGCTTGCCGAGATAATGGTCCAGAAGCTCGTACTGGAGCGCCTTGATGAGCTCGCCGTCCTCGGAATTGATGAGGATGGTGAAGCCGACATTCTTTTCAGGGATCAGGACGACAAGAGCCTGGAAGCCGAACACTGCTCCGCTGTGCGAGACGATCTTGGCGCCCTTGTAGTCCGAGATGTCCCAGGCGAGCGCGTAATCGTCGAACATCGGCTGCGCATCTTTTAGCGGTCCGGGCATCGGCGAGGTCGGAAGGATCACGACCGGCTTCCACATCTCCGCCGAGGCCGCGTCGCTGAACAGCCTTCCATTGCCTTCAGGCAATTTTCCGTGCGCGAGCTGGATCATCATCCAGCGCGCCATGTCGTTTGCGCTGACCGCAAGGCCGCCGGCGGGCGCAGCATTGCGCCCGAGCTCGTCGCGTTCGTTGAGGCCGACCTGCGTCCCCACACCCCGGAAAGGACCGTCGAGCCTGGCATGCGGAAACGCCCGGTTGGCAGTCGCAAAGCGCGGCGCGCTGTCGCTCACGGAATTGCGCATTCCAGCAGGCTTCAGCACATGGTTCGCAACAAAGGCCTCCCAAGTCTCGCCGCTCACTTCCTCGATCAGCTGGCCCGCGGCCATGTAGAGCACATTGTCATAGGCATAAGCGCTCCTGAAGCTCGTCTTTGGCTTGAGGTACCGCAGTCGCCGCACGCTTTCGCGGCGCGTAAGATTGGTGCGCGGCACCATGAGGAGATCGCCTTCGCCAAGGCCGAGGCCGCTGCGATGGACGAGAAGGTCCCGCACCGTCATCTCGCGCGTGACCCACGGATCGTACATCGCGAACCAGGGCATATGGTCGATGACCTTGTCGTCCCACTTGAGCTTGCCCTCGTCGACAAGGACAGCGAGCGCGGCAACCGTGAAGGCTTTGCCGGTCGAGCCATTGGGGAAGATGGTATCGGCATCGACAGCGTCATTGCTTCCGAGCCGCTTCACCCCGAAGCCCTTCGAGAAGGTGACCTTTCCATCCTCGACGATCGACATTGCAACGCCGGGGATCCCGATGTCGCGTCTTAGCTGGTCGACATGGTTTGCAAGACCGGCCGGAGGCGCTGCGCAAGCGATGGATGCAGCGCCAAGGGACAATGCTCCAAAAGCG
>DATMHD010000258.1:0-3072 GCA_035555075.1 Sphingomicrobium sp.
GGACTTCATCTTCTTCGGGCTGACGGGGCTCGCCTTGTTCGTGTTCCGCCACCGCGATCCTGGCCAGAAGATCGCATTCAAGGCCCCTTTCCATCCCTTCACGACCGGCTTGTTCGTGGTCGCCTGCTTCGTGACAGTCGTTGCGACCGTTGCGAACAACCCCATCAACAGCCTCATCGGCTACGCAATCCTCGCGGCCGGGGTCCCCGCCTGTCTTTACTGGCAGCGCAAGAACCGGAGTGAATCTGCGTGAGAGAAATGCAGTCGGCGTACATGCACTGGGCGAAGTTCAAACCGCCAGTGCGATTCTCCCTCACCGGGAGCGAAGTCCCGCATTTCCGGCTCGACCGGTTCCCGATCACCATCGCCGACCTCGACCTCGATGGTGCGAGCCATCCGCGCTACCAGCCGCTCCGGGAGCGGATTGCAGAACGCTATGGAGTTGCAATCGAACAGGTGGTTGCCGCCGATGGTACGTCGATGGCCAATTTCCTTGCCCTTGCGACTCTCATCGAACCTGGTGACGAGGTCCTGATCGAGCACCCGACCTATGAGCTTTTGATCGGCGCCGCGAGCTTCCTCGGGGCCAAGATCAAGCGTTTTGAACGCAAGCCTTCGGACGCATTCAGTCTCGATCCTGCGGCAATTGAAGCAGTGCTCAGCCCAAGGACTCGCCTCATCATCACCACCAACCTGCACAACCCGAGCAGCGCCCTTGCGCAAGAACGGGAGCTGCGCGCAATCGGAGCGCTCGCCCGGTCGGCCGGCGCCAGGGTGATCGTCGACGAGGTCTATCTCGACTCTGCCGTCCCGCGTCGCCCGAGCGCGGTCCATCTTGGCCCGGAGTTCGTCTGCACCAACAGCTTGACCAAGGTTTATGGCCTTAGCGGCCTTCGCTGCGGTTGGGTTCTAGCCGAGGCCGAGCTTGCCGAGCGCATGTGGCGGCTCAACGACCTGTTCGGCGTCAATCAGGCGCACCCTGCCGAACGCCTTGCCTGCATCGCCTTTGATCACATCGAAGAAATCGTCCGTGACGCATTGCCAACACTCGAGGCGAACAGGCTGGCTTTCAACGATTTCATTGACTCCAGAACGGATCTCGACTGCGCTCCCGCCGAACAGGGTATCACCGCCTTCCCCTTCTGGTCGGGGGGCGACACCCAGACCCTCGATGACCACCTTCGGCAGGAATATGATACAGCCGTGGTGCCCGGTCGCTGGTTCGAAATGCCAAGCCATTTTCGTGTCGGCTTCCATCTTTCGCCGGACGAGTTCGAAGAGGCGCTTGGAAGGCTTGGCCGCGCGCTGGATGACCTTGGATGACACGCGAGCAGGTGTTCGAGTTCTTTCGCAGGCTTGCGGAGGCGAACCCCTCGCCGACGACCGAGCTCGAGTTCACAAACCCCTATACGCTCCTGGTTGCAGTCGTCCTGTCGGCCCAGGCCACCGACGCAAGCGTCAACATTGCAACCAGACCCCTGTTTTCGCGCATCGCGTCTCCAAGACAGATGGTGGACCTTGGCGAAGAGAAGCTTCGCGAAGCCATCAAGACGATCGGATTGTTCAACACCAAGGCGAGGAACGTCATCGCACTCAGTGCGGCGCTGATCGAGCGCCACGCGGGCATGGTCCCGACTACGAGGGACGCCCTGCAGGAACTTCCAGGTGTTGGCCGCAAGACTGCCAATGTCGTTCTCAACACGGCCTTCGGGGAAGAAACCTTCGCCGTCGACACGCATGTCTTTCGCGTGTGCAATCGGACCGGACTTGCGCCTGGAAAGACCGTCGAGGAAGTCGAAGGGAAGCTTGAGAAAATCGTTCCTCAGCCATTCCGGCGCGATGCGCACCACTGGCTGATCCTCCACGGTCGCTACACGTGCAAGGCGCGCCTTCCGGAATGCTGGCGCTGTCCCGTCATCGACCTTTGCCGGTTCAAGCCCAAGACGCTGCCTCCCGAGGAGCGCGCTAGATCCACCGCCGCTCGAAGCGCAAGCCGAGCGTCGTCAGGAGCTCGTATTGCGAAAGCCCGGACTGCTTCGAAGCCGAAGGAAGGTCGTAGTCGATCTCGACCCAGTCGCCTTCCCTGAGGGCCGGCGCTGCCTCGACACTGACGGCAAGGAGGTCCATCGACACGCGGCCGAGCACCGGCAGCGCAAATTCGTCTGCAAATGCCGATCCATGGGATGAGAAGCCCTTGAGGTAACCGTCGGCGTAGCCGATGTTGAGAATCGCGGCTTCGGTGTCCTCCTTCGCAACGAAGCTGCCGCCATACCCGCAACTCTCGCCTTGCGGGATCAGGCGTCGCTGAACGATCTGCGCCTCGATGCGTGCGACCTGCCGGATCTCGCCCTCAAACTCCGGGCGCTGAATGCCGCCGTAGATCGAGATACCAGGGCGAACGAGGTCGAAGCTGTAATCGGGCCCAAGCGCAATCCCTGCAGAATTGGCCAAGGCATAGCGCCTCGCCGGAACCGCCGAGGCAACCGCCCGGAAGCGCTCGAGCTGCATTGCGTTCATCGGTGTATCCTCGTCGGCGCAGGCAAGATGGCTGTGAAGGGTTTCAATCACGAGGCCGCCAAGGACATCGATCTGCGTAGGCCTGAGGCCAAGCCGGTTCATTCCGGTGTCGACCATCACGTCGCAGGGGCGGCCAGGCGCAATGGTCTTCCACCGCTCGACCTGCTCGACCGAGTTGAGGCAGGGGCGCGCCGCCACCCGCCCAGAAGCTTCAACGTCGTCCGGACCAAGACCGTGCAGTACGACGAGTCCCGCCGATCGAGGGAGAACGCCAAGCAATTCCGCTTCCGCCCAGGTGGAGACGAAGAAATCCCGGCAGCCCGCCTCGATCAGGGTCTGCGTGACATCGCGCGCGCCAAGTCCGTAACCGTCCGCCTTCACTGCAGCTCCGGCGGAAACGCCTGCGTAATTCGAAAGCCAGCGCCAGTTCGACTGGATTGCGGAATGGTCGACCGTCAGGCGCAGCGGATGATGCATGGGGGCGCCGTAATGGCGCTAGTGCGCGCCGTCGAGGTTCGCCTTGGCAGCTTCCCAGTTCCGTCCGTCGAAAGTCTC
>DATMHD010000259.1:0-11209 GCA_035555075.1 Sphingomicrobium sp.
GGCGAAGAAGCGAGGAGGCGGTTGCCGTCCTTTCGGATGATTGTCTGGTCATCACTCACAAGCGTGAAGCCGCGGTCGAGCAGGCGTAGCGCCAGATCGGATTTGCCCGATCCGGACGGGCCGGTGATCAGCACTGCACGCCCATCGCTGGCGACGGTGCTGGCGTGCAGTGTTTCGGCGCTGAGACGCGGGCCGGCAGGATTCATTTTGCTCATTCGCGGTCTGCTGCTGGAAGGCGGATGGTGAAGCGGGCGCCCGAAGGGGCGTCATCGCGGTCCTGCACGTCAATCTCCCCGTCGTGGCCATTCACGATTGCCTGGGCAATGGCAAGGCCAAGGCCCGAGTGGCGACCGAAATTCTCCCCCTCCGGGCGTACTGAATGGAAGCGGTTAAAAATCGCCTCACGGGCTTCGGGCGGAACGCCGGGGCCTTCGTCGTCGATCCGGATCCTGACCTCGTCCCCAACTCGCGCGGCCGCAACTTCGACAAGGCCGCCGGGGGGCGAAAAGCTGACCGCGTTGTCGATAATCGCATTGATTGCTCGTGCCAGCCGGTCGGGCTTTCCCATCACGACTGCGCTGCTCTTGCGCGGGCGGGCAAAAGCGATCCGCGCATCACCCGTCTCGCGCCGTGTCTCCCAGCCATGCACCAGAGACTCGATGAGCGGACCCAAGTCCACTTCCTCGAAGCGGGCGCGCGCAAGTTCCGCATCCGTCCGAGCAGCTTCGCTGATGTCGCCGATCAGGCGGTCGAGCCTTGCAACATCTTCCCGCACGATGCGCTTCAACTTCTCGCGGAGCTCGGGATCCTGGACGCGATCAAGTCCGTCCACTGCCGACCGGAGCGATGCAAGCGGGTTCTTGAGCTCGTGGGTCACGTCCGCCGCGAACGCTTCGATGTTGTCGATCCTGTGCCTCAGTGACTGGCTCATGTCCGAGACGGCGCGCGCTAGAAGCCCGATTTCGTCGCTGCGTGTCGGAAGACGGGGAACGTTGACTTCACGTGAGCGCCCAAGTCGTACCCGGTGCGCGGCAAGCGCAAGGCGCCGCAAGGGCCGCACGATTGTCCGCGCAAGGAAGAGCGAGAGAAAAACAGAGATTGCGACAAGGATCGCCATTGCTGCGGCAATGATGGCCCGCTGGCTTCGGACGGTCCGGGTGAACGCCCGGTCGTTGGTGGTCGTAAGGAGGACCCCCGCCTTGAGCGGGACTGCGGCGGAGATCACCGGAGTGAGGTCCGGCGCATTGCGCACAGCCGTCGTCGGTTTGCCGATGCGTTTTGCGTGCACTGCTTCCGGCCAGGATTGCAAGCGGTCGACCGACGGCTCGACGAACTCGGCGAGGGGTTTTGCACCGACGAGCGTATTGAAGCCCCGATCGAGCGCCCGAGCGGCGTCCTTGGTCCATTTTTGGGTGTTGGGATCGCGAAGCTCGTATGTCGGTCCGGTGAGATGCCAGCTGTCGGCAATGAGTTGACCATCGGCTCCGAAGATACGCATCCGGCTTCCGGTAGACTTGGTCACCGTCGCCAGGATCGCCTTCTGATCCTCGGGTCCGGCAGCATCGATCGCAAGCGCTGTTGCAGTGGCTTCGATCCGGGTCTGGCGGACCCGTTCGCGGCTGAGATGATTGCGGAAGACGTCGAGATAGAGGGTGCTGAGGCCGACGAGGAGCACCGTAATGAGGTTCAGCGCGAGGATACGGTGCGCGAGCGTCCACCGCCCCGACCACTTCAATCGAAGGTCGGGATCCTCATTGCTCGTCGAATCGATATCCGACGCCATACAGGGTCTCGATTGAGTCGAAGGCTGGATCCACGGCCCGGAACTTGCGCCGGATCCGCTTGATGTGGCTGTCGATTGTGCGGTCGTCGACATAGACGTCATCGTTATAGGCGATGTCTAGCAGCTGATTGCGCGATTTGACGACACCGGGCCGCTGCGCAAGCGCTTCAAGGATGAGAAATTCGGTTACGGTGAGGCTGACGTCACGATTATCCCAGATCACCTTGTGCCGTGCAGGGTCCATTACGAGCCGCCCGCGCTCGAGCCTCGGCGCTTCTGGTTCGGTCGTGCTTGCAGCCGCTTCGCCTCGCTCAAGCTCCTGCCTCCGAAGGATCGCGCGGATCCGCGCGACGAGCAGGCGCTGCGAGAAGGGCTTCGAGATGTAATCGTCGGCGCCCATCGCAAGGCCGAGCGCCTCGTCCAGCTCGTCATCCTTTGAGGTGAGGAAAATAACGGGGACGGAACTGAACTCGCGGACGCGCCTCAGCAATTCCATCCCGTCGATCCCAGGCATCTTGATGTCGAACACACCAAGATCAGGCGGATTGTCGTTGATCGCCTTCAAGGCGACGAGCGGGTCGGAATAGACGCGGGTGATGAAGCCTTCCTGCTGGAGTGCGATCGATACCGAAGTCAAAATATTGCGGTCGTCGTCGACCAAGGCAATCACTTGGCTCATCGGGCCCCTTCGCTAGCCTCAGCCGATGGAAGGGCAGTGGGGATAGACAGAGCGGCCGGACCAGACAAGCGGCAGCAATTTGACGTCACTGCGCGCAAGCTGTGCAGATGGGGGGACATGTTCCCATTTTTTGAGCCACGATGAGGGCGTCTGGCGCCGTTGCGTTTTGACCCCGCAACTTTTTCGGGGTTATAGGCGCCGCAGAAGCGAGCGCGGGGGCCCCAACGGCTGCCGTGGCCCCAACATTTTGAAAAGGTGATTTCAACGTGAGTGACCGCGTTCCGCATAGCGGACTTGAGGCGCAGGGCATTGCCACCGGCGCGGAGATCTTCTGGAACCTGACGACCGCGCCGCTGGTCGAGCATGCCGTTCGCCGCGGCGAGGGCCTGCTTGCAAAGGACGGCCCACTTGTCGTTCGCACCGGCCGCCACACCGGCCGCAGTGCGCAGGACAAGTTCACGGTCAAGGATGAGCTCACCAAGGACGTTATCTGGTGGAACAACGGCAACAAGCCGATGGACCCGGAAGCGTTTGACCGGCTCCACGATGACTTCCTCCAGGCGCTTGCAACCAAGGACCAGCTTTACGTCGCTGACCTCTATGGCGGTTCGCAGCCCGAGCATCGCGTGCGTGTCCGAGTCGTCAACGAGCTCGCCTGGCACAACCTCTTCATCCGGACCCTTCTCGTCCGTCCCGAAAGCAATGAGCTGCCGGGCTTCGATCCTGAATATGTGATCATCGACCTGCCGAGCTTCCGCGCCGATCCGGAGCGTCACGGTTCGCGCACGGAGACGGTCGTCGCGGTCAACTTCACGAAGAAGCTGATCCTGATCGGCGGCACTTCCTATGCAGGTGAAATGAAGAAGTCGGTCTTCGGGCTCCTAAACTTCATTCTTCCCCCGCGCGGCATCATGCCGATGCATTGTTCGGCGAATATCGGTCCGGACGGCGACACGGCGATCTTCTTCGGCCTTTCGGGTACCGGCAAGACCACCCTCTCGGCAGATCCCAATCGTACCCTCATCGGTGATGACGAGCATGGATGGTCCGACACTGCCGTCTTCAACTTCGAGGGCGGTTGCTACGCCAAGATGATCCGGCTTTCCGCCGAATCGGAGCCGGAAATCTATGCAACGACCAAGCGCTTCGGCACGGTCCTCGAGAATGTCGTGATCGACCCTGTGATGCGCGAGCTCGACCTCGATGATCCGACGCTCGCGGAGAACAGCCGCGGTGCCTATCCGATCGACTTCATTCCGAACTCGTCCGCTGATAATCTTGGCCCCGTGCCCAAGAACGTCGTCATGCTGACCGCGGACGCTTTCGGTGTCCTTCCTCCAATCGCCAAGCTGACGCCCGATCAGGCCATGTACCACTTCCTCTCGGGCTACACGGCCAAGGTCGCTGGCACCGAGATCGGGGTCACCGAGCCGCAGGCGACATTCTCGACCTGTTTCGGTGCACCCTTCATGCCGCGCCACCCTTCGATCTACGGGAACCTCCTCAAGGAGCGGATCGCCCAGGGAGCGGTGGACTGCTGGCTCGTCAACACGGGCTGGACCGGCGGCAAGTATGGCGTTGGCAAACGCATGCCCATCAAGGAAACTCGCGCACTCCTCAACGCGGCGCTCGACGGCAGCCTCAACAATGCGGAGTTCCGAAAGGACCCGAACTTCGGGTTCGAAGTGCCGGTGTCCGTTCCAGGCGTCGATCAGTCGATCCTCGATCCGCGCAGCACCTGGTCGAATCCGGCGGAATATGACGCAATGGCCGCGAAGCTCGTCGACCTGTTTGTCGAGAATTTCGCGCAGTTCGCTGACCAGGTCGACGAGGGCGTCCTGAAGGCCGCCCCGAAGATCCAACAGCAAGCGCAAGGCGCGACAAGCCAAGTCACAGCTGCCTGACCGCCCCGTCGCTGATCGGGGCCAATCAAGGACCCGATCAATGACTGATTACCGACCAAGATTATTCGCATCCGATGCCGATGTCGCGCACATCGGCGAAGGGCTGCTCCTGCGCACACTGGCACGCTCCGAGTGGACGCATGAAGCACATCTTGCGGCAACGACCTATTTGCTGCTGCGCCATCCCGAGCTCGATCTGGATCGCGAGCTTCCAGACCTGATCCGTCGGTACAATGAGAGCGTTGGCGGAGTGAACAGCGATACCGAAGGCTATCACGAGACGATCACCCGCGTCTTCCTGCGCGGGGTCCGCCTCTTCCTCAGCGAGGCGGATCTTTCGGCGCCGCTGTTCGAACTCGTCAACGATCTCCTGCTGTCGCCTATGGGAAGGCGCGACTGGCCATTCCGCTTTTATTCGCCGGAGCTGCTGTTCTCGGTGACTGCAAGGCGGGACTTTCCGGAACCCGACATCGGGGCCCTTCCTTAAGGGCCGGGCGATGGGCACAAGGAGTCCCATGATGCTTCTTGGTCGCTCGCTCATGCTGCTCGCTTCGATGGCCCTGGTCGCCGCCGCGCCCTACGAGCCGCCCCGGCAGGGGGTGCGTACCGCCTATCGCAACGTTTCGCTGATCGATGGCACCGGCCAGCCCATGCGGAGAGGGATGGTCGTCCTCACCAATGGCGAGTTGATCTCTGCCGTCGTTCCCGAGGGGCAGTTGAGCGCAGCGCAGCTCGCTGGTGCGCGGCAGGTGGATCTTGCCGGCAAGTTCCTCATTCCGGGCCTCATCGACACACACCAGCACCTGGCAACCCCACCCGATCGGGCCGCCGCCGAGGCGCGGCTCAAACGTGATGTCTTCAGCGGCATCACCGCAACTCGGGACATGGCCGACGATCTGCGGCAGATCGCCGACCTCACCCGGGCGGCAAGGGTCGGCGAGATCGCTTCCCCTGATATTGCCTACGCAGCGCTCATGGCGGGGCGCAGCTTCTTCAGCGATCCGCGCACGCAGGCCATCGCGCTTGGCGCCAAGGCGGGCGAGGTGCCATGGGAGCAGGCGATCGACGATGGGAGCGACATCATGCTCGCAATCGCGCGCGCGAAGGGCACCTACGCGTCGGCGGTGAAGATCTATGCCAACCTTCCGGCAGGCCTGGTCTTCAAGATCACGGAGGAAGCACATCGCCAGGGAATGCGCGTCTGGGCGCACGGCATGGTCTTTCCTGCGACCCCTTTCGAGGTCGTCGATTCCGGCGCCGATACCGTCTCTCACACCTGTTATCTTGCGTATCAGGCCATGGAGAAGCGGCCTGACGATTATCAGCACCGGTACCCCATCGATGCCTCCCTCTTCCTCAGGGACAATCCAGTGATGATGCGCCTGTTCACCGACATGGCGCACCGGGGCACCGTCCTCGATGCGACCCTGCACGTCTATCGCGAGGTGGAAGCTGAGGCACGCGAACAGCACAAGCCGCCGCTCTGCACGGTCGAGCTCGCCGGCAGGCTCACGAACCAGGCCTATCGCAGCGGCGTCGAGATCTCGGCAGGCACCGACGGCGACACACCGCTCACGGAGCCGTGGCCCTCGCTGTTCGACGAGCTCGAGCTGCTTCACGAAGCTGCAGGGCTCTCTTCCATGGCCGTACTTGAAGCGGCGACCAGGACGGGCGCAAAGGCAATGGGCAAGGAACAGGAGATGGGGGGCATCGTCCCGGGCAAGCTTGCCAACATGGCCGTCCTTTCAAGGAACCCGCTCGATGACGTCCATAACTTCCGGTCGGTCGTCCTCACCGTGAAGCGCGGCCGGCAGTTCCCGAGGAACGAATTCACGCCCTGACGCGCGGCTATGGGGAAAGGGAGGCGAGGCGGCCCCAAGGGAGGAGGGCAGGGCGCAAACGGAATGTCGCACCGTTGAACGAGGGACGGGCGGCGACTACCAAGGCGGTCGAAGCTGGAGGGAAATTTCGGCCAAATGCAGCAGGTCGCAGATCTGGGAGCAAAGGCGCCTTTGGGGGCCTCGTCCGAAGAGGCCCTCTACAAGGAAAACGGCTATGTTCTCCTCAAGAACCTGTTTCCGGCTGCGGTTCTCGCCGCGTTCCGGGGCCGGCTTCAGGAAGACCTGGGCTTGATGCGCTCGCGGCAGTTCGTGCGAAGCTGCGAACTTCTGACCCTCCCATCAATCGAAGTTTACAGTCTGGAATATCCACCGATGGCCGCCTTTCTCTGGGGCCTTACGCCACGAGTTGCACAGGTCGCGGGCTGCGAACTGATGCCGTCCTATGCCTATTTCCGGATCTACCAGAAGGGCGATCTCTGCCGCGTCCACTCGGATCGGGAGGCCTGCGAGCACAGCCTTTCATTGACCGTCGAACTTGGCGACAAGATCCCCTGGGCACTTAGCGTCGAGCAGCGCCGCCTTGAGCGACCTTCGCCAAGCATCGATCCGGATTTCGGAACCGAACCATTCGCGTCGCTCGCAATGAGCGCCGGCGATGCGGTCATGTACCGCGGAGTCAATCACCGGCATGGCCGCCTCGAGCCCAACCCCAACAGCTGGTCGGCACACCTCTTCCTCCACTGGGTCGATGCGAAAGGTCCCTATGCGAGCCACGCCTTCGACCGGGTGAAGATCGAGGCTTCGCGGCCCGCCTAGGACGAGGGCAGCACGTGCTCGGGTTCGACCTTCAGGCAATTCCCCTCGACATCGACGACGCGGACTCGCTCGCCGACTCTGGCTGGCCCTCCTCTTGCGGGCCAGACACTGTCGCCGACACGAACTCGCCCGCCATTGCTGTCGACGGGCTCGACGACGAGCACGACGCGTCCGAGTAGCCGGTGAACCGGATTATTGAGCGAAGGGTCGCTGCTATGGTCGTAGCGCGATGCGTAGGCGCGGCGACCGCCGACGCGGGCGATGACGATCGCAAGGATTGCAAAGGCGCCGAGCTGAAGTGCTGATCCGATCGGAAGCGCCAGCGAAAGAAGCCCGGTGAGGATTGCGGCGACACCGACGAACATGAGGAAAAATCCGGGCGCGATCAGCTCGGCTGTCAGCAGTAGGACGCCTCCGATGAGCCACACCCATGCGGGGTCGAGGGGGAGCCCGGTCATTCGCCGGCTTTGGGAACGCTTGGAACAGCCTTGGTCCTCGGAGCCGGTGGCGCGGACGGTCCGCTGACAGCCTCCTTCGCAAGTTCGGCAATTCCGCCGAGTGTCCCGATGAGCTGTGTTGCCTCGACCGGAAACAGGATCGTCTTGGCATTGGGCGAGCGCGCGAACTCGGCGACTGCATCGACATATTTCTGTGCCACGAAATAATTGATTGCCTGGGCACTCCCCTGTTCGATCGCGTCACTGACGGCCTTGGTTGCAGCAGCCTCCGCCTGGGCGCCGCGTTCGCGCGCCTCGGCCTCGCGGAACGCGGCTTCGCGAGACCCTTCGGCCTGGAGGATTGCGGACTGCTTCTCGCCTTCGGCCTTGAGGATCGCGGACTGCCGCAGCCCTTCGGCTTCGAGAATGACGGCGCGCTTCTCGCGCTCCGCCTTCATTTGCCTCGTCATCGCGTTGACGATGTCCTGGGGCGGGCGAATGTCGCGAAGCTCGACGCGCGTAATTTTGACCCCCCATGATTCGGTTGCCTGATCAACCACCGCGAGGAGCTTGGTGTTGATCTCGTCGCGCCTCGACAAGGTTTCATCGAGGTCCATAGAGCCCATCACGGTCCTTAGGTTGGTCGTCGAAAGGGCCGTGATCGCCGTTTAGAGGTCGGCAACCTCGTAAGCTGCCTTTGCGGGATCGAGCACCTGGAAGAAGACCACTCCGTCGACGGCAACCATCGCATTGTCCTTGGTGATGATCTCCTGGCCTGGAATCTCCAGGACCTGCTCCATCATGTTGATCCTTCGACCGACGCGATAGAAGAAGGGGGTCACGTAATTGAACCCGGGCTCTGCGACGCGGACAAACCTCCCGAAATGCTCGATAGTGTAGCGATACCCCTGCCGGACGATTTTCACGCCCGTCATCACGTAGATAAAAACGAGCATTGCAACCGCGATCATGAAAGTCGTCAGCATCACTCTTCCCCGATCTCCCTGTTCGGGAGCATGATGCGACGACCATGACAGCAGCGGAAGCGAAAAACGACAGGAGCGGCGACCTCTTCGCCGTGCGCTCGATCCTCTTTCTCCCGGCCTCCAATCCGCGCGCTATCGCAAAGGCGAGGAATGCGGGCGCGGACTTGGTGATCCTCGATCTTGAGGATGCAGTGAAGCCAGACGACAAGGCCGCTGCCCGAACTGCGGCGGTGGAAGCAGTGGCAACCGGATGGCCGGTGCCCGTGGCGATCAGGATCAACGGCGTCGGCACCAGATGGCATTCGCTCGACCTCGACGCGGTCGGTCGATCAAAAGCAGACTATGTCGTCGTGCCCCGAGCGGTGAGCGCACATCTAATTGGTGATGTCGCCGAGACCGTGAACAAGCCGGTCCTCGCGATGATCGAAACCGCCGCGGGCGTCCTTGGAGCCGCCGAAATCGCAAGATCCTGCGCGGGGCTGATTGCCGGCACTAACGATCTCAAGGCTGACCTTAGACTGCCGCTCGATTCTCCCCGCGAGCCGATCTCCACCTCCCTTCAGATGATCCTTCTTGCGGCGAGGGCATCGGGGACGGCTGCCTTCGACGGCGTGTTCAACAACCTCGAGGATGAGGATGGTTTCCTCAAGGAAGCACGCGAGGGCCGAAGGCTCGGCTTTGACGGCAAGAGCCTCATTCATCCCAACCAGATCCTTCCATGTCACCAGGCCTTTGCTCCCACCCCCGCTGAGGTCGAGAGGGCACGGGCGCTGGTCCAAGCCTATGAGGGCGGTGCCGAACGCTTCGGGAACGAGATGATCGAGCGGATGCATGTGGAGGCCGCACAGCGCGTCCTCGAGCGCGCCTCCAACTGACCATTGCCGGATTGGAGATGGCGGGCGACGTGAAACAACAGCGCCTGCTCTTCCCGCGAAGGAGCCGGCGTGGTCCAATTCTTCTATGGTCTGCCGATCTGGGTCGTGACGGTCCTCGTCCTCGTCCTCGCCTTGTCGCTTGGCGTTGGGCTTGGGAGCCGCATTGGAGTCCGGCGGGGTCACCATGCTGGTTCGGCTTTCTGGGAAGCTCGCCGTGTAACCCACGATCAACACCGATCCGAAAATGCCCACGATCAATTGCCGGCATTTCGCTGGCGCTCGGCCTGGTGTTTCTCTTCATCCTCGTCGTCGACCGGCCGTTCATTGGGGAGTTTAGCGTCAGCAGCCGCGAATTGTCTGATCTCTCAGCAAAGTTCGATTTCTGGATCGCCTCAGTGGTTGATCGAAGCCCGCTTCCACGCCGACCAAATAGACCGGCACTTGGCGAATCGGGTCTGGCCTGCCATGGGCCGATATGGCCCAACTGACTAACGCTTCCGACATTCCACTTGGACTGACGTTCGACGACGTCCTCCTGCAACCTCTAGAATCATCGGTACTGCCGAGCCAGGCAGATACCCGGACGCTCCTGACGCGGGAAATCCCGCTCAACATCCCCGTCCTCTCCTCGGCCATGGATACGGTGACCGAGGCCGACATGGCGATTGCCCTTGCTCAGCTCGGAGGGATCGGCGTCCTCCACCGCAACCTCACCATCGAGGAGCAGTCCGCGGCAGTCCGGCAGGTCAAGCGCTTCGAGAGCGGGATGGTGGTCAATCCCATCACCATGAGCCCGGACCAGACCCTTGCCGAGGCATTGGAGCTCATGAGGTCGCATCGTATCAGCGGGATTCCCATCGTCGAGAAATCGGGCAAGCTGTGCGGGATCCTCACCAATCGCGACGTTCGCTTTGCGGAGAATGCGCTCCAGCCCGTCAGCGAATTGATGACGAGGGACAATCTTGCAACCGTACCGATCGGAACGACGGAAGCGGAAGCCCGCCGGATCCTGCACCAGCGGCGGATCGAGAAGCTCCTCGTCATCGACAAGGAAAATCATTGCGTCGGCCTGATTACGGTGAAGGACATCGAAAAGTCGGTTGCCGCCCCCTTTGCGACGAAGGACGCGGAAGGGCGGCTCCGGGTCGCAGCGGCCTCGACCGTCGGTGATGCCGGGCTCGCGCGGTCCGAAGCCTTGATCGAAGCGGGGTGCGACTGCGTCGTCATCGACACTGCCCATGGCCACAACCGCGACGTCGCGGCGGCCGTCGAGAGGGTTAAGGGACTGAGCAATTCGGTCCAGGTCGTCGCTGGGAACGTCGCGACCGCCGATGCAGCGAAGTCCCTTGCCGACGCCGGCGCCGACGCGATCAAGGTCGGCATAGGTCCAGGTTCGATCTGTACTACCCGCATCGTTGCCGGCATCGGCGTTCCGCAGCTCACCGCAATCATGGATGCGGCAAGAGGCGCGGGCAACGTCCCAATCATTGCCGACGGCGGCATCCGCACGAGCGGCGACATGGCAAAGGCGCTCGCCGCCGGCGCATCCTCGGCCATGGTCGGATCACTTCTTGCAGGAACCGACGAGGCGCCGGGCGAGATCTTCCTCTACCAGGGCCGAAGCTACAAATCCTATCGGGGCATGGGATCGGTTGGCGCGATGGCCCGCGGATCCGCGGACCGGTATTTCCAGCAGGACATCAAGGACCATCTGAAGCTGGTGCCCGAAGGAATTGAAGGCCAGGTCCCCTACAAGGGACCGGTTCGGGAGATCGTCCACCAGCTGGTCGGCGGAGTGAAAGCCGCGATGGGCTACACCGGCTCATCGACCATAAGGGAGCTCCAGAGCTTGGCGAGGTTTGTGCGCATCACCAACGCGGGCCTCTCG
>DATMHD010000260.1:0-3339 GCA_035555075.1 Sphingomicrobium sp.
AAAACCGTGGCAGAGGTTCGACTGGGCGAGCGCCATCAGGGCCCAGGCCTGCGGGTAATCTGGATCGAGCTCGACCGCGCGCCTGCAGATCCGGATCACCTTCTCCTCGCGCCTACGATCGCCAAAGTCGCCCGTAATCCAGGATTGGCGCGCCATCAGATAGAGATTGTAGGCGTCGGAATTCGTCGTGCCGCGGTTCTCGATCGCCTTTCGCTCGGCAGGAAGGAGCCTCAGCTTCAGCGCGTCGACGATTGCCTTGGAGATCTCGTCCTGGATCTCGAAGATATCGGTGAGCTCACGATCATATCTTTCGGCCCAGACATGATCCCCGGTTGCCCCATCGATAAGCTGGGCCGTGATGCGCACGCGTCCTCCCGCTTTGCGGACGCTCCCTTCGAGGACATGGGTCACACCGAGCTTGCGCGCGACATCCAGGATATCGACCGCTCTCCCCTTGAAGGTGAATGCGGTGTTGCGGGCAGTCACCGCGAGGGCCGACACCTTGGAGAGGTCGGTCGTGATATCCTCGCTGATCCCGTCGCTGAAATATTCCTGCTCGCTGTCCCCGCTCATGTTCTGGAACGGGAGCACGCAGATCCCGATCCTGGCGCAGGAGCGCGCTGGCGATGACGCCTGGGCGGGCTCCGTGGGTCCGACGAGCTCGGCGAGGCTAGAGAGGAGCTTGCGCCAGCCGGGCGTCTCCTCGCTTCCGTCCCAGCCGCCAAGGTCGGCGCACTGGATCTGGTTGAACGGCAGCGGCGGGATGGTTCCATCGAGGCTCGCCTGGATGAGCTTCCCCTCCGATCGCGCAGTGTCGGCCTCGGCCCTTACCCAGTCGGACCGCGCGGCTTCCGCCGACCAGAGCGCGACCAGCGCCTTTGCACCCGCGATACGTTCCCCGATGACGTCGGCGTAGGGGCGATGGGCCGGGAGCTCGTCATCGCGCCACACATGGTAGCCGGCGGCGCGGAACGCCTCGACGACCCTTCGGGCATGCGGCTCATCCGGCCGCGCATAGGACACGAACACGTCCGACATTCAGCCCCTTCACGACTGGATATCAGGACTCTACGGCAAGTCCATGACCCGGCGCCTCTTTGTAACCAAGATCCATGAGGCAATGGTCGGCGATGACGAGCTCCTGCACGAGCTCGGGCATTCGATCCGCATGCTTGCCGAGGATGACGAGGCGGGTCGCCGCTGGTCGAGGGAGCATCGCTATTCCGGCTACACTAGCTATGCATCGCTCGACGACCTCCCGCGGCGCGATCCCGCGTTCGCAAGTCTGGCGAAGCTCCTGGTCCGCCATGCGTCCTTGTTCGCCGACGCTTCAGGCTTCGAGCGCGGCACCAAACCCCGGCTCGACAGCCTGTGGGTGAATCTGTTGAAATCCGGTGGGCATCATAGTGGACATATCCACCCGCACAGCATCATCTCGGGGACCCTTTACGTCGAGGTCCCCAAAGGCTCGGGCGCGATCCGCTTCGAGGACCCCCGTCTCCCCTTGATGATGGCGGCGCCGGCAAGGCGAAAGGACGCCGACGAAGACCTCCAGCCCTTCGTCGCGATCGAGCCCAGAGCTGGCCTCCTCCTCCTCTGGGAAAGCTGGCTGAGGCACGAAGTGATGCCCGGAAGCGGCCGGGGCGAGCGGCTCAGCATCTCCTTCAACTTCAGCTGAGCTCTTCTCAAGCGCGCTCGCCAAGGCGCGGGCCCCAGAGGATCCTTGTGTAGACAAGGAGGAACAGGACCAGTGCCGCGCCCCAGAAGGCGCCCGCAATATCGAGCATCAGGCCATAAGGACCAAGGCCAAGCGATGCTGCGACCCTAAGAAGCGCGCCAACGCCAAGGGACGCGTAGGAAACCACCGTCAGGGGCGCTGCCTTGAGCTCCCGGGCGGTATGGCCAAGACTTGCACGGGTCATCACCGCAACGATCATCGTCGTCATCGCGCCCGCCGTCAGCGCATGAACCCCGGCGCTTTCCGGGATCTCGGCGCCGCCAAGCGAAAGGCCAAGGAGGAGAAGGCCGATCGGAATCCAGACGTACCCAACATGAAGGATGAGCACCAAGGGATCGCTCATCGTCCCGAGGCCGCCCCACCTCGAGAGGCGGATGGCTTGCGCGAAGGCTGCAAGGATCAGCATCAGTCCCGTGAGGCGGTCCTGGGGGAACGCCATCCAGAACAGGAGCGAGACCGCGGTCGTTGCAATGACGAGGAGATCGAGGACCTGGGGCTGGCCCGGGAGCCCGCTCTTCCTGCCTTGTTTCACCATCCAGTTCCTGGTGAAGGAGGGGATGATCCTCCCGCCGATCAGCGAGATCATGATCGTGACGAGAAGGATGGCGCCGCGCCAGCCGAAGCCCCCGGAGATCGTCCCCGAAACCTCCGCATAATCCAGGGCGTCGGCAAGCCCGAAGAGGAGGACGATGCCAACGACGGGCAGGTTGCGGTTCTTGGCCGCAAGGACTTCGCGCGCAGCAAGGAGCCCAAGCGCAAGGAACAGGCCGACATCGAGGAGTGCAGCGGGCCAAAGTCCCAGGAAGGCCGAGTAGAGGACAGCGAGGCGCGCCCCGGCCCAAAGGCCGAACAGCGACAGGAGCGGCCTTCCGGCAATCGGAAGCCGGCCCGTCCAGTTGGGGATTGCGGTGAGGACGAAGCCCGACACAGCGGCTCCGACGAAGCCGAACAGCATCTCGTGCCGGTGCCAGGCGACGGGCTCGAAGCCGGTTGGAAGGCTGGTCTTCCCGGCAAGGACGCACAGCCAGAGCGCGATGGCGATGACCGCCCATAGACCGGCCCCGAAGAAGAAGGGGCGGAACCCGCCCCGGAGGAACGGATGCGTCGCAGCCATCCGCCTCTTCCTCAGGGCCAGCATCTTCTCGCCCCGTGTCTCAACCTTTGAATGCTCACTCATCTTGACTCAAATTCTGCTCTTGAAAATGCGCATCGTCACTAAACTGGATGTCAGGCCGGATCGGGGTGACGCCCCTACTCGGCAGGGCCCGGCACTCGCCGGCTTTCCCCCTCCTCCCGCGCTCCGATGGGCATCGCCAATTTCACGATGAAGTCCCAGCCCATGATCAGCGCGCCGACCGAGAAGACGACATCGCCCGGAAGACGCATCCATTGCCAGAAGCGGGTCTGGTCGTAGAAGGCCTGGCTTCGCGCCCAGGCAAGCCCGTGTTCGTAGACGGCGTTCAGCTGCGGCCAGCCGATCGGGAAGAAGTGGAGGAAGATCCACATGAGCAGCGCGATGTTGTAGCACCAGAAGGCGATCCGCCCGGGCCGCTCGTCGAAAGCCGCGCCGGGGCCTGCTCGATAACGCAGGCAGAAGTAGA
>DATMHD010000261.1:0-2241 GCA_035555075.1 Sphingomicrobium sp.
CCACGAAGGCTTTCGCGTGCCCCTGGTCACCGAAAGCATGCTTCGGCACCTCTACACCTGGCACCTGGATCTGCTGCTGCTTGCGACGGCCAGGCGGTACCGGGGTCCGATCGGTGCTAAGAAAGGCGAAGAGGCATCCACATACTCGCCGCTCAATCCCTTGGACCAGCGGAACGCCCTGTTTCTCAGGCTCGTTGAAGCGGGCGGCAACCCTGAACACCGCTTCGCGCTGCGCGTCCTGATCGAGCAGATGGAGCCTTACCAGCGCTTCGAGGACGAGCTGCTCGACGCAGTTCAGGCGGAAACCGAGGCCATCTCGGCAGCGATCTCGGCAGGCGACCGAACGGCGCTGAGGAAGAGCCTGATGGCCTATCACCGACGGCGCGCGCGCCTCGTTCCGGAGCTCATTGCAAGGACGCAGTCAGCTTAAGAAAGCTGTGAACGGCATGTCCGCTTTCGACCCAAAGCGGACATTAGGATCGGTCGAAAAGCCACCTCGCTAACAGTGCTGCAACGCTCGCGCCCAGGAGCTGCGCAACGATGAACAACGGCACGTCATGGGGAGCAATGCCGGCGAACGTGTCGGACAAGCTGCGAGCGACGGTGATCGCCGGATTAGCGAAGCTCGTCGACGAGGTGAACCAGTAAGCGGCGGTGATATAGAGCGCGACGGTCGCCGGAACCCATTCCCGCCGGAAGCGCACCGTGCCGAGGATTGTGAGGATCAAACCGAAGGTTGCGATTGCCTCGCCTGCCCATTGCCCGAGACCCGTCCGGGCTTTCACGGAAAGCTGGAGCGTCGGCAGATCGAACATGAGGTGTGCCGCCCATGCGCCGAGGATGCCAAAGGCAAGCTGCGCGACGATGTAGGCCGCGGCATCCGCCCATCGGAGTTCCCGCCGTGACGCAGCGACGAGGCTGACGGCTGGATTCATGTGCGCGCCAGAGATCGGCCCGAGCGTGGTGATCAGAACGAACAGGATCGCGCCTGTCGCAATGGTGTTCGCGAGGAGAGCAACTGCATCGTTACCGCCGGACAGATGCTCTGCCATGATTCCGGAGCCGATCACACAGGCGAATAGGAAGAACGATCCGACGCCTTCGGCCGCGATTCGCCGCCCCAGCGGCGGCTGGTCACTCAACGGGCGACTCCACTTTGCCAATCTCGCGCAGCCGCTTCGTCAGCATCATCTCGTCGATGCTCTCCAGCGGCAAGGCCAGGAACAGACCGATGCGCCGTCGCAGCGCCTGATAGGCGTTCCGGAAGGCCGCGCGCTGGCCGTCGCCTTCGACTGCCGCCGGGTCTTCTATGCCCCAATGCGCGGTGATCGGTTTTCCCGGCCAGACGGGGCATGTCTCGCCCGCCGCGTTGTCACAGACGGTGAAGATGAGGTCGATTTCCGGCGCACCGGCCTTCGCACACTCGTCCCAACTCTTGGAGAGGAATCCGTCCGTCGGATGACCAAGCTCGCGAAGGAGGTCCAGCGCTGCGGGATGCACCTCGCCCTTCGGGAAGCTGCCAGCCGAGAAGGCCCGGAATCGACCGGCGCCCTCCTTGTTCAAGATCGCTTCCGCCAAGATCGAACGAGCCGAGTTCCCGGTGCACAGGAACAGGACGTTGTAGGTCTTGCTCATGCGGCAGCTTTCGGCAGGCAGCACTTGTCGTCGCTAAGGCTGTCCGAAAGCGTTCCGAGCGCGGGACTGTCGCCGTAGGTCGTCGCCTCCCCGTCCGTTAAGAACGTCTCCCAAACGAGGCCGTCGGGATCGGCAATCCAACTCTTCTCGGACTTCGCGTAGCAGCAGGTTGTGCGCCCTTCTTCGAGAACCGGGCGATCAGCGGCTTTGAGGCGACCATAGACCTCGGCCAACTCGTCCGTGCTCTCCACCTGAACCCCGAGGTGTTGGATGCCCTTGCTTGGGTGCTGGCCCGCCGAGATCGCGAAGTTCACGCGGGGATCGTCGAGCATCCACTTGGCATAGTCGTCCTTCTTCACCGTCGGCTCAGCGGCGAACAGCGTCGAGTAGAAGCGGATCGACTGATTGAGGTCGTTCACTCCGACATGCACGTGAAGGCGCTTCATGCTCTTTTCCTTTCTTCAGCCGGCTCGGCTTGGCAGGCGCTCGATGAGCAGTCGATGCCGCCGCAACAGTTTTCCATGAGGTAGCCGACGAGGTCGTTCATCGCGGCATAGTCAGCCGTGTAGATCAATGACCGGCTTTGCCGCTCCTGCCGGATAAGAC
>DATMHD010000262.1:0-4349 GCA_035555075.1 Sphingomicrobium sp.
TGGGTCATGTTCTTCCCGCCTTATGGCACCTTCACGCTCGCAACGCCGCACATCATTACGATGGTGATCTTCGTCGTGACCGCGCTGCTGGAACTCTACGTGATCCGGACGCTCAACGTTGCCATCTCGGATCTTTCAGAAGCACGGGAGCGATCAAACGTGCTGTTTCGGGAATTGCAGCACCGCGTTGCGAACAACCTTCAGTTCGTGGCCGCGGTCCTGATGCGGCGAAGGAAGCTGATGAAGTCCGATCCTGTCTGCAGCGATGCCTTGAAATCGGCGCAGGCGCGCCTCGAGACAATGTCGCGCGTCCACAGGAGGCTCCATGATCCGACATCGCTGGACCAGCCTTTGCAAACCTATCTCGAAGCCTTGTGCGCGGACATGATCAGGGCGAGCGATACACCCGACATTCGCTTGAGCGTCGAAAGCCCGGCACTGGTCCTCAGTCTCAACAGCCTCATGTCCCTGTCGCTCATCGTCGCCGAACTCGTCACCAATAGTCTAAAGCACGCCTTCCGCGATCGGTCTGAAGGACAAATTGCGGTGAGGATCACGGGCGCCAAGGGCGTCTATACCCTGTCGGTTTGTGACGACGGGCCTGGCTTGCCCAAGGACTTCGGGAAGACGAAGAAGGACAGCCTTGGCCAAGGAATCCTGCAGAGCCTCGCAGGTCAGCTACACGGCAACCTCGTCTTCGAGAGTGACGCCGGGACAGTCGCGAAGCTGACGTTTCGCACCTGACCGGCAATAGCTCTCCTGAAATGAGCTCCGGCGAAACGCCGGCCCTCCTCAGGCAGGCGGCTGCCTTACTCGTATGACTCTGATCGGGCGCTCGTTCCCGTCCAGATCCGGCCAGTCGATGCAGGCGCCATCGGCGAGCCCATAGAGCGCAGCGCCCATGGGCGTCAGGATGGAAATCCGGCCTTCGGCGATGTTGGCATCGGCAGGCAGAACGAGCTGGACTTCGCGCATCTGGCCCATGCGCTCATCAACAAAGCTGACGTAGGAGTTCAGTCTCGCATGGTTTGGCGGCATCGTCTCGGGGTCGTGCAATTCGGCACGTTCGATCTCCTCGAGCAGCATGGCGGCAACAAGGGGCTGGCGGCGCTCCGATTGAAGCGCAAGAGTTGCGATCAAGTCGGACTCCGACGCAAGAAGATGAACCGGAGGACGCTCGTGGCCGCACGGGAAATTGATCATGATAGGCTCCTATTGAATTGATGAATGGGGTTGTACGTGTTCGCCCTCAGGCGGCCTCGATGAGAGCGGACGCCGCGGTCGCGAAAGCGGCCCAGATCAACCAGGCGGTGATCAGGAAGACGACAAGTCCGCCAACGACCGGCGCACTCTCGCGCCAATATCCACGAACCTGCGTCCCTTGACTGGCGGTCGAGCCGGGGCGGGCATCGACGCGCATTCTGCCGGCAGATGTTTCAGCGCGTTCGTCTTGGGTGGTCCGAGGATCATTGCGCGCCAATTGGATCGACGCATTTTTCGCGCGGTCTGGAGGGACAATGCTCACCGCGAGATGCGGGTAGTGAAGGCTCATCTGGGTATCTCCGATGGATGTGAACAAGGTCGGCTGGGCTCAAGCCTCAGGCGAAAGAAGGGCTGCCCTGAACCCGTCGCGGCGAGATGCGCTTGGCCAGTCTTTTCAGATGGCGCTCGATGGTGCGCACTCGCGGGAACAGGCTCCCGTCCAATTCATCGAAGGTCTCGTCGGACGCGTAGAACATGAACCCGCCAGGTACGCGGACGGCAATGCCGACGGTGCGGCGGTCATACTCCACAAGAAAACGCTGCATGATCACTGGACTCTACTCCAGCGAGCAGCGAGGCGCGTCTTCGGGCGCTAAAAGGACTGCTCGCTTATGGGTTGAGATGAATGCGCACAGCCGAAGCGATGCGCTGCTCATTGGGAGAGGCCCCAAGCGCGCGGCCGACGGTAAAACGTCGGGCGCTCAGGGGCGCTAGAGTCGTGCCGTGCTGCTACCCGGATGTAGCTCAGGCCGTCCGAACTGAACCTGCTCGGTCATATCCTCAATATGGACCACGACCGCGGCCAATCAAGGGTGCAAGGTCGATCGCACGAATTTGAATATCCTTTCAAAGCCACCATATCGGGGACATGCGTGGACAATCACAATTGCACCCCGGCAGCAGCACGGCACGCCTCCTGGCCTAAGGCCGGGCTTATCCACGCGAGCCGCACCCGGCTTAGGCAGAAAACCACTTCGAGTATGGCGGGATAACCAGAGTGGTTGTCGAACTCCCCTCTCGAATCTGGGCTCGCCCCTTTTCCAAAGAGGACGAGTACAAAATGACCCAAAGTTTCAGCGCAAAAGCATCTTCGTTGGAGGAGCCGCGGTCACCTGACCCAAGGGCCTCGGACGAAATCCGCGATCTTATTCGACGCTATCCCAATCTCACCGAGATCGAACTAGCGCGTCTCATCAACCTTTATCGCGAGCTGCCCGCGCTTAACATGGCGCTCATACTTTCCGACGAAAATCTGGCGCCGAAGCTTGACCGGTTCTCGAAGGATCATCGGTCGAAGGTGAGGACTCCGTTCCACCAATATGCGGCGCTCCTTGGTTACGCCGTTATCGGCATTGGGGTGTTCGCGTGGGCGGTGGCAGCGGGCCAGTAAAAGCCTCTGCCCTCCCCCGGCCTGGGAAAGCTACTGCAAAGCTCATCGCTCGCGACCGGGCGATTTCAGGAGCGAATTCTTGCTGGATTGACATCACCGCCGCGTCGTTTCATTTCGAGCGCATCCATCGAGACCGGCTGAGGGACAGGCCCGAAGACGCCGGGGCAACCGGAAATGAGCGACAGCCCATTTCAAAGGTGCCAAGTCCTGCGGGGACCTGTGGTCCGCCGGCAGATGGTTGAGGCAGGCCCTTAGGGGCCCGTTGCCCAAGCTGTCCGCCACCCCCGCAAGCCTCAATGGGAGGATGCGAGGGTCAAGAACGTGACGGTTACAAATACACTGAGGATCGACTTCGGCGAGCCGGCCGCCGAGTGCCGGCGCGGTGAGTTCACTGCCGAGCTCGATCTTGTCCATTGCGGCCGGACGCGACTCCAAATTGGCTACGAGCTTGCAGGGCCTGAAGGCGCGCCGCTGCTGCTCGTAGCGGGCGGCATATCGGCGAGCCGGCACACCGTCTCCAACGCGGACGAGACGCTGGATGGCTGGTGGCAAGTGCAGTCGTCGACACTCAGCCGACACCGGTTGCTCTCGATCGACTGGGTGGGCGCCGACGGGGAGTTGGATCGCCCGATCGATGCGTCGGACCAGGCTCGCGCCTTTCTTGCCGCGATGGACGCTCTTCACCTTGAGACCGCCGCCGCATTCGTCGGAGCGAGCTACGGTGCAATGGCGGGGATGCACTGCGTGGCGCTGGCACCGAACCGCGTTCGCGCACTCCTCGCAATCAGCGCAGCTCACCGACCCCATCCCTTTGTGAGTGCGCAGCGCGCGCTCCAGCGCCAGGCAATTGAGCTTGGCGAGAGGCTGGGCGCACCCGAGGCGGGCGTTGCGCTCGCGCGCAAGCTCGCGATCCTCACCTATCGGACACCGCAGGAATTTGCCGCCCGTTTCGACGAGCCGATATCGCTTGAACAGGACCGGCTCTCCGTGAACGCGGAAGCATATCTCGATCACATGGGCGCGCAGCACAGCGCCCGGATGAACGCGGTCGGCTATCGCCGATTGTCGGAATCGATCGATCTTCACCGGATCGATCCAGACACGATAGGCGTGCCGTCGACCTTCGTGGCCGTCCTTAGCGACCAGCTCATCCCCGCCGAAGATGTGGAACTACTGGCACGCGCCGTTCCCGGCAGCCGCCTCATCCAGATCCCGTCCCTCTACGGCCACGACGCATTCCTCAAGGAAGATGAGGAAATCGCCGGGATCATCTCGACCTTTTTGAATTCCCTGGAGCAACAGCAATGACCAATATTGTCACCCGAGCCGTCCGCGCAGGCATCGATGCCGATCATGCGTTTGGAGCAGTCACCCCGCCGATCGTGCTCTCGGCCAACTTCACGTTCGAAGAGTTCGGGAAGAAACGCGCATATGACTATAGCAGGAGCGGCAATCCCACCCGCGACCAGCTTGCGGCAGCGCTCGCTGCCCTCGAGGGAGGTGCAGGAGCGGTGGTTACCTCAACCGGTATGTCCGCGATCACCCTGGTCCTGCTGGCATTGCTCAAGAAAGGCGACCGTCTCCTCGTTCCTCACGACTGCTACGGAGGGAGCTGGCGCCTGTTCAACGCGCTTGCGACCAAGGGCGCTTTCGAACTCGAGGTCGTGGACTTCACCGACAATGCGGCTGTTGGGAG
>DATMHD010000263.1:0-3793 GCA_035555075.1 Sphingomicrobium sp.
CGATGAAGCGGCCTGTTCGAAGAGCGTCCAGAACGTCACGTTGAAGATCACAAGGATGATTGCCGCGAGCATCATCTGGAACTCGACCTTCGTTCCGACCTTCCACGACCAGATCGGAATGCCGATGATTGCCGCGAGGAAGGTGATGAACAGCACTTTCCCGAGGAACGGGGTTGCAATGATATAGCCCCACAGCCCGCTGCCAGGCGCAGCTTCGGGCGTGTTCATGACGTTGCGGAAAATGAGCCAGAAGAGCGGCACCGAGGCGATCGAGAGCGCATAGATGAGCCATGCTCGATCGGGGCCCTCGCGCTCGGGTGGTTCACCATAACCCGCGAGCCGCCCGCCATCGAACTGGATGAGGGCGTAACCGACGAGCATGCCCACGACGACGATGGCGAAGCCCGCCCACCAGCCAAACCAGTTGACGAAGATGGGGCACAGGATCTGCGATCCGATCGAGCCGACGTTGATCCCCATGTAGAAGATGGTGAACCCGGCATCGCGCCGACGGTCGCCCTTCCTGTAGAGCGAGCCGACGATGGTCGAGATGTTCGGTTTGAAAAACCCGTTGCCGATCACGATGAGGCTCAAGGCGACGAGCATCAGTGTAAGATAGAAAGGCGAGCGCTCCGCACCCGGCTTGAACGCTTCCTTTGCAACGGACTTCGCGACCTGGCCATTTTCCGCGACGAGCTGGACCGACCCATCGGGCTGCCCGCGAATTCCGAGCCGCTGTCCGTCCGCGACAACCCATTGCTTGGTCGTGGTGGAATCGAGGAGCGAGCCGGAGCGCTCCACCTGCACCTCGTAGCGCTGGCCATCGATTGTTGCGTAAGGCTTGGCCTGGTCACCGCCAAAGCACAGCAGCAGATAGCCGACAGCCATCACCAGCGCGCCCCATTTCACCGAACGCTTCGAGCCAAGGTAATAATCGGCAAGCCAGCCGCCGATGACGGGCGTCAGGTAGACGAGACTGAGATAGCCTCCGACGATGCCGCTCGCCTGATATTGCTCGAGAAGGAAATGCTTGACGAGGTAAAGGACGAGCAGCGCCCGCATGCCGTAGAAGCCGAACCGCTCCCACATCTCGATCGAGAACAGCCGTGCAAGCTGGCGCGGATGGCCCATCCATGTCTGCTCGGAAGAAGGATCGACATGAGTGATGTCTGGCGAGGACGGCGCTTCCGCGCCGGGCGTGTCGACCATTCAAATTCTCCCCTGGGCGCCGGAAAGCGCAGCGACGCGACCGTAACGAGCAAATTCGCCATGTGAAGCCGATTGTTGCGCTTGCTTGTCCCCACTATCTGCATCGGCTCGATGATGAACGATCGCACCTCGATCCTGTCGCTGCTCGAAACCCGCCGCTCGGGCAAGCCGCGCGAGCTGGTGGGTCCAGGACCATCGAGCGATGAACTGATGCGCATCCTTACGATCGCTTCGCGCGTGCCTGACCACGGCAAGCTTCACCCGTGGCGCTTCGTCACCGTTGAAGACGATCGGCGTGATGCATTTGGAGCCGTGCTTCGGGAAGCGCTTGCCGTACACGATCCCTGCGCGACGATCGCCCATCACGAAAAGGAAGACGAGTTTGCGCACTATGAAGGGCAACTGGTGGTGCTGATCTCCGCGCCGGTTGCAGGCCACAAGATCCCCGTATGGGAGCAGGAGCTCTCGTGCGGCAGCGTCGGGATGAACCTCCTCCTTGCAGCCCACGCGCTTGGATATGTTGCCGGCTGGGTGACAGGCTGGCGTGCTTATTCGCCGCTGGTGAATTCCGCTTTCTGCACCCCTGGCGAACGGATTGCAGGGTTCATCTTCATCGGCCATCCAGCCCGCGAGCTCGAGGATCGCGAACGGCCGTCCCTTTCCACCATATGGACCAGGTGGGAGCCACCCGCCCTCTGACCAGTAACATATTGAAACTGCTCGAGAGCCGCTGTATTAGTACAGCATGACGCTTCGCACCCAGCATGACAAACCTGTCTATGTCCGGCTCCGCGAGACGATTGCGGATGCAATCGTCACGGGCAAATTTGGAGACGGTGATCCCCTTCCCTCCGTCCGTGCTTTGGCGGCCGAGGAACAGGCAAACCCACTCACCGTCGCAAAGGCTTACCAAGGATTCCAGGACGAGGGGCTGATCGTCGTAAAACGGGGTGTCGGCATGTTCGTCGCGCCGGGCGCCAGGGCACGCCTCAGCGAGTCGGAGCGTACGCGCTTCCTCAAGGAGGAATGGCCTGAGATCCGGGCGCGCATGCGCCGGCTCGGCATCAGCCCCGGTGAACTCATGGAGAACGAGCGCGCCTGATATTCCGGTGCGAGCAGTTATGCTCTAGCCGGCGCCCATGGAAACCCGCGTTCTTCCCTATAGTCACGAAAGCATCGAAGATGCGGCTCGTCTAATCTTTCAGGCGCAGCCGGTCGCGGTTCCCACGGAGACGGTTTACGGGCTGGCTGCAGATGCAACCAGTGGCTCCGCTGTTGCAAGGATCTACGAGGCGAAGGGGCGACCAAGCTTCAATCCCTTGATTGTCCATGTCCCGGACCTTGCCGCCGCGCGCTCGATCGGCCGCTTCGACGATGCGGCTCTGGAACTTGCTGCACTGTACTGGCCAGGTCCTTTGACCTTGGTCGTGCCAATTGCGCAAGACAGCGGAATTGCGCCGATCGTTGCTGCAGGCCTGCCGACAATTGGCCTTCGAGTCCCTGCCCACGAGGCCATGCAGGCTCTTCTCCGCGCGACCGGACGTCCACTGGCGGCGCCATCGGCCAATGCAAGCGGCGCGATCAGCCCGACGCGCGCGAGGCATGTCCTTGCAAGTCTTGGCGGCCGGATCCCGTTGATCATCGATGGCGGAGCGACCCAGCGTGGCCTTGAATCGACCATTGTCGCTGCAACGGACGGTTCTCTTCGCCTCCTTCGGCCTGGCCCGATCGACGTCACGGCGACAATCGCGGACGCTTCCAGAATCGAGGCGCCAGGCCAGATGGCAAGTCATTATGCGCCGTCAAAACCGCTGCGGCTCGGGGCCACGTCCAAGGAGAGCGACGAGTTTCTGATCGGATTCGAAACGGTCGAGGGCGACGTGACGCTAAGCGCGTCGGGCGACCTCCTGGAAGCTGCGACGAGGCTCTTCGAGCTGCTTCACGAGGCCGATGCTGCTCCCGCCCCCCGGATCGCGATTGCGCCAATCCCCGAGCATGGCCTCGGCATCGCCATCAACGACCGCTTGAAACGCGCTGCAGCCTAGGCAGGGGCCGCAGCACTCTTGGCGCGCGCCTGAAAGCTCTTGCGCAGCTTCTGGAGCTTTGGCGGGATGGTCGCGAGGCAATATGGATTGCGCTGGCCTTCGCCGGCCCAATAATCCTGGTGATAATTCTCGGCCGGGTACCATTGGCCCTTGGGTTCGATGGCCGTGACCACGCGGCCTCCAAGCTCCTGGTTGGCGCGTGAAAGGGCCTCGCGTGCCTTGCGCTCCTGCTCCTCGTCCTGCGGAAAAATCGCGGAGCGATATTGCGTCCCGACGTCATTGCCCTGGCGGTTGAGCTGGGTTGGATCATGCGTTGCAAAGAAGATGTCGAGCAAATCCCCATAGCTGATCTGGTCGGGATCGAAGGTGACACGAATGGCTTCCGCGTGGCCTGTGTCGCCACTGCAAACCTGCTTGTACGTGGGATTTGGAGCAGTACCGCCGGTATAGCCGCTCTCGACGGATTTCACGCCGACGACATCGAGGAAAACGGCTTCCGTGCACCAGAAGCATCCGCCCGCGAGGACGGCGACTTGCTC
>DATMHD010000264.1:0-3714 GCA_035555075.1 Sphingomicrobium sp.
CAGCAGCATCGGCAAATGGCCAAAGCGCAGGGCCCCGATGAGAAGTCCCGGCACGATCTTGTCGCAAATACCAAGAAGCGCTGCAGCGTCGAACATGCCGTGGCTGAGCGCAATCGCCGTGCCCATCGCGATCACGTCCCGGCTGAACAGGGACAGGTCCATTCCGGGCTGCCCCTGGGTCACACCGTCGCACATCGCCGGAACCCCGCCTGCGACCTGGGCAGTCGCGCCGACTTCACGCGCGAAGATCTTCATCTGCTCGGGGTAGCGCCCATAAGGCTGATGCGCCGAGAGCATGTCGTTATAGGCCGTGACGATCCCGATGTTGGGGCCGACCAGATGGCTGATCGCGTCCTTGTCCTCGCCGGCAGCTGCGAAACCATGGGCGAAGTTGCCGCAGCTGAGGCGCGGCCGATCCATCCCCCGCTCCTTCTGTTCCGCCATGAGTTGGAGGTAGCGGTTCCTCGTCGGGAGCGAGCGCTGGATGATCCTGTCGGTAACCCGAGCGATGGTCGAATTGAGTGCCATGCGCTCCCTCTTACTCGTGCCAGCTGATGCCGTCTCGCTCGGTCAATGCGATTGCGGCCGAAGGGCCCCAGGTGCCCGCCGGATAAGGACGCGGACACATCTGCTTCTCCGCCCAGGCGGCGCGGATGCGGTCGATCCACGTCCATTGAGCCTCGACTTCGTCGCGGCGGACGAACAGCGTCGGATCGCCCTCGATGAGGTCAAGCAGCAGCCGCTCGTAGGCGATCCGCCGCCGGTATTCGCTGAACGCGTTGGCAAGCCCGATATCGAGCGGGATTTCACGAAGCCGGACGCCCTGGCGATCGAGGCCCGGCGTCTTTGCCATGAGCCGAAGTTCGATGCTTTCCTGCGGCTGTAGCCCGATAATGAGCTTGTTGGGACGCGTCGTTGCCCCGCGCGAAGCGAAGATCGAATAAGGTACGTCCTTGAACTGGATGAAGATCTCGGTGTCGCGTTCGGGCATCCGTTTGCCGGTACGAAGATAGAAGGGAACGCCCTTCCACCGCCAATTGTCGATATAGGCCTTCAATGCGACGAAGGTTTCGGTCGGGCTGTCATGACCGACCTCCTCCCTGTAGCCCGGTACCGGCTCACCATCGATCGCGCCGCGCGTATATTGCCCGATGACACTTGCCTGCTCGGCGTTCGCGTCGGTGATCGGCCGCAGCGCCCGAAGGACCTTCACCTTCTCATCGCGCACGGCGCCCGCATTGAAGTCGCTCGGCGGCTCTATCGCGACCAGCGCAAGGAGCTGGAGCATATGGTTCTGCACCATGTCGCGGAGCGCGCCCGAGCTCTCGTAATAATCGGCGCGTCCCTCGAGCCCGACCGTCTCGGCGACCGTAATCTGCACATGGTCGATGTGCGTGCTGTTCCACAATGGCTCGAACATTGAGTTCGCAAAACGGAGCGCGATGAGGTTCTGGACCGTCTCCTTGCCAAGATAATGGTCGATGCGGAAAATGCGGTCCTCGGGAAAAGCCGACGCGACCGCGTCATTGATCTCGCGGCTCGATTCAAGATCGGTCCCAAGCGGCTTTTCAAGCGCCATCCTGACCGTCGGACAGGCAAGGCCCGAAGCTTCCAGCCCGTCGATCACAGGCTTGAACAACGAGGGCGCGGTCGAAAGGAAGATGCCGACGCCGCGGCAGGGATCGCCGATCGCCTCCGCGAGCCGTGCAAAACTCCCGGGATCGTTGATGTCCATCGGCACGTAATGGAGGCGCGAGAGGAAGCGTTCGGCGATGCCCGCGCTGTAGAAGCCGGATGGCAGATGCTCCTGGAGCGCCGCATCCACCCGCTGCCGGAAGCCGGCGTCGTCGAGCTCTGTCCTCGCCGTGCCGATGACCTTGAGTCCGTCGGGAAGAAGAGCGTCGGAATCGAGCCCGTAAAGGGATGGCAGCAGCATGCGCCGGGCAAGATCACCGGTCGCCCCGAACATCACGAGTGTTGAGATGCGGTCAGTCAAGTTGATCCTATCGCTATATTGCTCTTGAGCCCGACGCAAAGGGCGAGGTCCGCCCGCCTGCTCAAAGCCTTGTCCAGGCAAGGCCGATCATGACCGCAAGCGCAATGACACTGCTCGCCATTGCAAGCGCTGCCGGGATGCCCCGCCGTCCGGCGTAGACGAAGGTGATCCCGATCTTCACCGCCATGTTTATGATGATCGTCCCTGCAATTGCCATTGCCGCAGGCAGGGCGCCGATCGCGCCGATCGGAAGACCGCCCAGGGTGACGATCGCAACATCGACATCCATGCTGCCGATGATCAGGAGCAGGACGGCAAGGCCGCTCTGGCCGAAGCTCCCTTCAGCCCACTTTGCCGCAATCGCTGCGACTGCAACGAAGATGAGGAAGCCCAGAGCCGGGAGAATGGCGATCGGGTTGCCGGGCGGCGTTGGCCCCTGGTGCCTTGGAGCCTCCCGGTACAGCCACAAGCCGGCAGCCCAGGCGACAAGGATCGCGGGGAGAAGAAGGATCAGGATCGGGATGAGCGTGCGGGTCGCGAAGATCGCGATAAGCACCGGCACCCGAAGATACATGACGGCCGTCGCAAGGGCTATGCCGGCTGGCTCGGCCCCTCCTCCTTGCTCGCTCCCAAGACGCTGCGCGAGCGCCTGGGTGACCGCAGTCGAACTATAGGCTCCTCCAATCAACCCCGTGGCGACCGTCCCGTGCCGCTCGCCGAAAATCCGGTTGGCGACGTATCCCAGGAACGAGAAACCGGTGACCAGCACGACGACGAGCCAGAGCCGCTGCGGATTCAGCGCTCCAAGAGGTCCATAATGACCGCTCGGGAGGAACGGCAGCACTGCACCCGCGATCACCGCATAACGTGCAAGGGCCTTCACATCGTCCCGGTCGAGCTTGTCGAGGAAGCCATGAAGCTCCGTTTTGAGGGCAAGCAGGAGGGTAACGATGGTTGCTCCGGCGATTGCGAAGCCCGGCTCTCCGAAGCCGGCGATAAACGCCAGTGCGACCGTTACGAGAGCGGCAATCGGCGTTGTCGCATCGGGCGTCTTCCCAAGACCCGGCCGATGGGCATAGCCAATCGCGAGCACCGCAACGGTTCCAGCGACAAGGGCGCCAGCTGCAAAAGGCTGACCCAAGTGGCCAGCAAGGCCGCCAAGGGCCGAGACAAGCCCGACAAGAGTGAAGGTACGAACGCCGGCGACGCGCGTTCCTGGCCGAAGGGCGCGAAGGTCGAACCCGCGCTCGATCCCCACCAGCAGTCCGCAGGCGAGACCCGCTCCCACGCAGACCACCTGCCAGTACCAGGCGCTCATCGCTGCTGGCCGAGCCTCGATTGCGGAGCCGCGCGCACCCTCGACAGGGTGCCGGGGGACATCCGCCGCCGCAATCCCAATGAATTCGCCGGGGAGTGAGCCTTGGCGATCATCCCGTTCGCAATCTCTCCCAATGCCAGGCGATGTGATCGGCCATGAAGGTCGAGATGAAGAAATAACTGTGGTCGTAGCCAGGCTGGATGCGGAGCGTCAGCGGGATTGCTGCTGCCTCGCAGGCCTCTTCGAGAAGCTCTGGCCGAAGCTCCTTCTCGATGAAGGGGTCGGCATCGCCGACGTCGACGAGAAGTTCAGGAACGCGCGCGCCTTCCCTGATCAATGCCACTGCGTCATGCCTTCGCCACTGCTCTCGATCCTCGCCGAGATAGCCGCCGAGCGCCTT
>DATMHD010000265.1:0-4522 GCA_035555075.1 Sphingomicrobium sp.
CAGAAGGCATCCTCAAGGCGATCCAGGCGCGATCGGCCCAGAGACCTACTTCCACTCGATGATGTGGAAGCGGCCTCGCGCCCGGTTGAGACAATAGCGGACAGCTCCAAGGAATTCGGCGAATTTCGCATAAATGAGAAATCTCGCCATGAGCCTCGCGTCCGATGGGCTGTGCCCCTCGTCGACGTAATGACGATAGATCCTCCAGAAGAGGACCAAATATCCGCCAAGAAGGACGAGCGAGAGACCTCGCGTCGGCAACAGAAGCAGGAGAATGAGCACCGGAAGGGCAAAACCCCAGAAGATCGCGCTCCTGAGTCCCGAAAGGCCGTCCCGGAAGCGTGTTCGACCATGGCTTGCGTAGCGGTGCGCAAGCGAATGGCCGTTCCTCACCGCACGGGTCCACCACTGTCCAAAGCGGTGCATTTGTGCGTCATGGGTCGCCATCGGCCGGTCGATCTTGATGATCGAATAGCCACGAAGGCGAAGCCGGACCCCCAGGTCCGCTTCCTCTCCCGAAATCGCCTGGTCATTGAAGCCGCCGACTTCCTCGAACGCCGATGCCCGGACCGCCATGATCCCGCCAAGGCCATTCATGTTCTCGATGAACCCGGGCGCTCCGCGCCACTCGATCGCGCACATGCGATTGTAGATCGACGAGTTCTCAGATCGTTCGGAAAGGTGTCCTGTGACGATGGCGCATTGCGGGTCCTCGTCGAACTTCTCCGCTGCCGCGGCCGGAAAATCTGGCTCAAGGATGCAGTCGCCATCGAGAAACATGACGTATTGGGTCTGCGGCCACAGACGGGCGGCCTCCGACAAGCCCTCATTCCGCCCGCGGGCGGCCGAGAAGGGTCTCGCAGGGTCGAGTTCGACAACGTGAAGCCCGAGGCTCCTTGCACGACCCGGGCTTCCGTCGGTCGACCCTGAATCGACGTAGATGACTGGGAGGTCGGCCTTCTGGACGGACTGAAGGCTTGCGATCAGACGCTCGCCCTCGTTCCTGCCGATGACCACGACAGCGATGCGGCTCCCCCTCACCAGGACCCTCGCTCCATCCAGGCCGGCGCGCCTCCGAGCGGCCCGTCCCATTTGCGGATCGCGTGCGTTGCATCGCGGCGGGTCGGGAATGCATTCGCAAGATGATCCCGAAGCGCATGGTCGATAGGCGCGCCGTCTGGCGCAAGCCCCAGATGACGCCGAAGGAACCAGACCAGATAACCAAGGAGCCACGCAAAGAACGCGAGTGCCGCAAAGCCCCTCCCCCGGCTCAACGTCAGGAAGCGGGTTCGGGACCTCCACCAGTAGCGTGGGCGCCGCGGAAGAAGAGAACGGGTGGCGTCCCGATCATGCATGCCGGTCGCGGCGCCGCCGACATGACGGACGCGGCTCCGGGGCTCGACCGCAATCGCCCAGCCAGCACCGCGAAGACGCCACATGAGCTCCACCTCTTCATGGTAGAGGAAGAAGCCTTCATCGAAGAGGCCGACCTCGCGAAGTGCGTCCGACCGGAACATCACGCTTGCGCCTGTTGTCCAGTCGACCTCGGCGGCTTTCTTGGCGTCTACGACGATGGGCGGGACGCGGAAGAGGCGGTCGAGCGCAGCGGTGCGCGCGCCCCGCGAGAACTCACCCCGAAGGCTTGGGAAATTGAACGCGCTGTCCCCTGGTGAGCCATCAGGGCCCAGTAGCTGGCTGCCCACCGCTCCGGTGCCTGGATGATCGTTCAAATAGTCTGCAAGGAAACGGACCGCGCCCGGTTCGATCCTTGCGTCAGGATTGAGCACATGGATGTAGCGAGGCGGATCGTCCGCCCTCAAAAGACGCTGCATCGCCTGATTGTTCGCCCACCCGAAGCCGCCATTCAGCGACAAGGGCAGAAAGCTCGCCCACGATGCGAATTCCTTTCGCGCGACAAGTTCTGAGAGCATTTCCGCCGAACCATCGCCAGACCCGCCATCGACAATCACGACCTCGAACTTGCGGAAGGAGAACTTCTCCTGCTCCAGGGCGGCGAGACATTCCGCCGTCAGTTCCGGCGTCCGGTAGTTGACGATGACCACCGCCACCGCTTCCTCGATGGTCTTCGCGTCTCCCAAGCTTCCGCGCATGCTTCGAGGCTTAGCTTCCATCTGCCGCCGCCTTCAGGGGCTCGGGAGCTTTGTAAAGGCCAAGACGATCGAGGAACGCGAGCCAGAGGAACTCGGTGTTCCTTGCATAGCGACGGGCATAGCGACGCGGTTCGGTGAGAACCCGGTAAAGCCATTCGAGGCCGTGCTCCCGCATCCAGACTGGAGCCCGCTTCACGGCTTCAGCCTCGTAGTCGATCGTGGCGCCTACGCCCATGAACACCTTGACGCCGGGCATCCTCGAGCGATTGCGATGGATCCAGATCTCCTGCTTGGGCGCGCCCAGACCCACAATAAGGCAGGTCGCTCTGGACCGGTTGATCATGTCGATCGCTTCAGCGCACTCGCGCTCGTCCTCCAGGAAATCGAAGGAGGGCCCATGGGCGCCGACGACGATTTCGCGGCCGGCAAGTCGGTTGATCCGCTGACGCGCCTTCTCGGCGACGCCGGGCTTTGCGCCAAGGAGGAACATGGTGACGTCGGGGTTATCCGCGTGCCGCCGCCAATAGCTTGGTACGATGTCGGAACCTGAGGCGCGGTGCTCGACCGCCCGGCCCATCAGCTTCAGGGCGAAATAGACGTACCTGCTGTCGCACGAGACGTATGTCGCGTTACGATAGGCTTCGGCAAACTCGGCATTGCGCTGGAGCTGATAGAGGTGCTCGGGATTGATAGTGAAGAGAACTCCCCCCTCATCGAGGAGGTCGAGCACATCATCGACGGTGACGCTGTCGACCCAGGCGTTGAGGATACGGGACCTTCGCCAGCTGCGTCCCTTCCCGCTTCTTAGCTTGATGTTCTCTTGAGGCCGACCTTTTGACATTGCTCACACATACCGCCTCTTGGGGCGAGGTGAAGGTGGCAAGCAGCCTAGGCTGCAACCCTGTTGAGGATCTGGCGTACCGTAAGCTCTGCCGCCGAACCTGCAGCGGACAATTGCTCGATCGCGACGATCTTTCGCTGGGCGCCCTCGCGGCCGAGCTGGACCACGACATCGACGACCGACTTCGCATAATCGATGGTCTCGCCGCGCGAGAGCCCGAGGCCTGACTGCATGACCATAAGTGCAAGCTGCTCGAGCGCGCCGCTCGTCGAATTGGCGTGGATCGTGCTGAACGAACCCGGATGGCCCGTATTGACCGCACGAAGGAAGCTCACCGCTTCCTTCCCGCGAAGCTCGCCAAGAAGAATACGATCGGGACGCAGGCGAAGCGCCGCCTGGAGAAGATCGTCGGTGTTGATGAGGGCTTCGCCAAGCTCGCCCTTCACTGCGATGAGACCAAGATCATTTGGTCCGTGGAGCTGTACTTCGGCGGTGTCCTCGACAACGATCACCCGCTCCTCGACCGGCACTTCACGAAGAAGTGCGTTCAGGAACGTGGTCTTGCCCGTCGACGTGCCGCCGCTGATGAGGATCGTCTTTCGCTCCTTCACGGCTTCCCGAAGGAAGCCGATGGGATCGGCTTCGGGCGAACTCGCCGCCGACTTCTTGACCGGCTGCAGCGGCCCCGACGCATAGGCATCGAGCGGCAGATCAAGGAGGCAGTGGCGGCGGATGGCGAGTGCCCAATGGGCTCTCGTCGCGGTCGGCGCCACGAACTGCACACGGGCACCATTCGGGAGCATCGCCGCGAGCAACGGCCGCTCGCGGCTCACCCCCTGGTTGCTGACCCTCGCGACCTGCTCGGCGAGCCGCTGCAGGAGCGAGTCATCGACGCTCGGCGCATCATGGCGCGTCATCTGGCCCCGCTGCTCGATCCAGACTTCGCCGGGCCGATTGACGAGAAGCTCGGTGACGTCCCCCTGGTCGAGCCAGGCCCGGAACGGTTCGAGATAGGCCTCGAGGAACGGATCGACGCCGTCTTCAGGCTCAATCTGCTCCGCTTCGCTCACCCCTCCGCCCCGTCCGAGAAGATGAGGTCACGCGCGGTGAATACGCGGACGGGCTGGCCCTGCTGCACCTTGATCGTTGGGCCCCGGTTGCCGTTGCTCTGGATCGCTGCCGAGGCCGCGCTCTGGCCGGCGCCGCCGACGATCACGGTTCCCGCACCGCCGGTTGCAAGCGTGCTTGCACCGCCGAGAATCGACAACAGGATCGCTGAACCGAAACGCGAGAAGAACTGGCTGTTGACCTGTCCGCCGACACCCGCCTGGCCGGTGAAATCCGCGGCAGGCGATGCGAGCGCAACCGAGACGCCGTCCGGACGGACGAGCCTCGTCCACATGAGATAGGCACGGCGCTGCCCGGCCTGCGTGGCGGCCTTGTATTCGCCGATCAGCCGCGACGAGCGCGGATTGAGGACCGGGCTGCCGTCGAACGAACGGACGTCCTGGCTGACAACCGCCCGGACATAGCCCGGAACGTCAGTGTCGATCGCCGTCTCGAGAACGGC
>DATMHD010000266.1:0-11452 GCA_035555075.1 Sphingomicrobium sp.
CCGGCATAGAAGGGCGTGCCGTAGGTCGTGACTGCCTTTCCGCGCATCAATGCCTCGAACCCCGCCAGCGAGCTGATGACATGAATTTCGTCGACGCCCTGGATGAGCGCCGTCATGGGATCGTCCCGGACGATCTCGTCGGCATGACGGAGGATCTCTTCGTCTCTGAGCGTCCCGGCGCGGTGCCCAGCCTCTACGTCGGGGTGCGGCTTGTAGATGACGTGGGCGTCGGGGTTGGCCGCGCGCACGCAATGCAGCAGTGCGAGGTTGGTCTTGATGTCGCCTAATCCCGAGAGGACGGCCCGGTCGTCCTCGACCTGTCCGGGCACGAGGATCTGGCGCCTATTGCTCGCGCGTTCCCGGCCATTGGACCGGCCGGCCCCGTACTTGCCGAGACCCGCGGCGACGATGAGCTCGCGCAATCTCGCGGCGCGTTCCAGGAGCTCTGGCGAGAAGGGCCCGCGCTCGATCAGGGCTTCCAGCTCGCTTGGCTTGCCGGCATCGAAATGGGCGCCAAGGCGATCAACGACAATCGATAAGGGGGGCACGCAATCCGCCCCGAGGCCGGACGAGCGGATGAAGCCGTCTTCAACCTCGATGAGGGGAGCGCCGCAGCTTTCCAGTTTCCCGAGGAGCGCGGAGCCAGTGCGGGCCTTCCAGACAGCCACTGCGCGGGTCATGTCGACGTCCTTCATCCGCGAAACGAACCGCGGTCCTTCTGCACCGTCCCACAACAACGGCGCGACCGTGGGGCGTTTCCAGAAGGCGAAGCCCACCGCGCTGCCAATGTCGCGGTTGCTGTCGATCAGATCTTTCCAGAAGCCGCAGAGCCGGATTGCTTCGGCGATCGACATGGGCGCGCCCGTGAATGGATCCACATATTCGAAGGACTGGACACCGTTCCGGACAGAGGCGCGCAGGTCGGACGACTTTGCGGGCTGCGGCTGCCAATAGTCTCCGCCGACCTTTAGATCGTCCATTTCCCGGGCCAGCCGGTCAACCTCGGCCTCCGACAATGCCTCAGCGGGGTGCGACCGCGGCCGGGCGATCGCACGGACCTTCGCGCCCGGAAAAGGCGGCACGCGCAGATAGGCCCGGGGCAGGTCTTCCTTCATCTCAAACAGCTTCGCCAGTTCGTCCGGATGGGGCAAGAGCTTCTTTGCAATAGATTTTCCAAGCCTCGGGAGCGGCTGCCGCTCTCAATACATGTTCGGCAAGCGCCTCAGGTACGATGCATATTCGCCCTTGCCGAGGCGAGCGATTGCCCGCTCGAGCCCGGCATCGTCGATGAAGCCGTTACGCCACGCGATCTCTTCCGGGCAGGCGATCTTCATCCCTTGGCGCCTTTCCAGGGTGGCGACGAATTCGGCCGCATCCAGGAGCGTGTCGGGAGTTCCCGTATCGAGCCAGGCATAACCTCGGCCCATCAGCTCGACGCGGAGATTGCCCTTTTCCAGATAGGCCCGGTTCACGTCGGTGATCTCGAGCTCGCCCCGGTCCGAGGGGCGAATGTCGGCGGCGATGTCGACCACTTGCTCGTCATAGAAATAGAGGCCGGTGACGGCCCAATTGGAGCGCGGCTGCGCGGGCTTCTCCTCGATCGTCAACGCGCGCATGCCCTCGTCGAATTCGACCACTCCATAGCGCTCCGGATCGGCGACCTGGTAGGCAAAGACGGTGGCTCCGCCTAGTTCCTCTCGAGACTTCTGCAACGCCTCGTAAAGCCCATGGCCAAAGAAGATATTGTCGCCGAGGACGAGGCACGACGGTCCGCCCCGCACGAAGTCAGCGCCGATGGTGAAGGCCTGAGCCAGTCCCTTGGGCTCCGGCTGCACGGCGTAAGCGATCTCCATGCCCCATTGCGACCCGTCACCGAGCAAGTGCTGGAATGAGGCTGCGTCCTGCGGCGTCGTGATGACGAGGACTTCGCGGATGCCGGCGAGCATCAGGGTCGTCAGCGGATAGTAGATCATCGGCTTGTCGTAGATCGGCATCAGCTGCTTCGAGACCGCGAGCGTCATCGGATACAGCCGCGTGCCGCTGCCGCCGGCGAGGATTATGCCTTTCATTCCTGCGAGACCTTCGTTTCCGCTGTTTGATGGACTAGCCGACGGACGACGTCAGGCAGCGAGCGGCGCCAGTCGGGGAGGCGAACGCCGTGGACGTGCTGGAGCTTGGTGCCGTCTAGGCGTGAATTGGCCGGCCGCTTGGCCGGGGTGGGATAGTCGGCGCTGGCGATCCGGCGGACCCTCGCGGACGGGCCGCCCGTCTCCGCCGACGCGGCGAAAATCGCTTCCGCGAAATCGGCCCAGGTGGCGTCCCCTTCGCCCGTCATGTGAAAGATGCCTCGCAGATCGGGGTCCGGTGATGACGCGAGCTTAGACGCCACGGCGAGAATGCCATCAGCGATATCGAGCGCGCTGGTCGGATTGCCGACCTGGTCGGAGACGACGGAGACCTCGTCGCGATCGGCAGCGAGGCGAAGCATCGTCTTCACGAAATTGGCGCCGAACGGGCTGTAGACCCAGGCGGTGCGGAGGATTGCCGAATTGGTGTTGGCGGCGAGAACGGCCTGCTCGCCCGCGAGCTTTGACGCGCCGTAGATGCCGGCCGGCCCGACGGGATCCGATTCGACATAAGGTTCGGCCTTGCTGCCATCGAACACGTAATCGGTCGAGAGGTGGATCAGGGGCACGCCGAGCGACGCCGCGGCCTGTGCCACTGCTCCCGCCCCCCGTGCATTGACGGCAAAGGCGATGTCCCGTTCCTCTTCGGCCCGATCGACCGCCGTGTAAGCAGCGGCGGAGACGATCGCATCTGGAGATGACGATCGCACGGCTCTTACGATCGCGTCGGGATCCCCGCCGAGGTCCACCTCCGGCCTGCCGACGGCGACAATGTCGTGGCCCCTCCCGTGGGCCCGTTCGATCAAAGAGCGGACGACCTGGCCTTCACGCCCTGTGACGGCGATGCGCACCTCGGCCTCTCCTCAGGCCCGCGCCTTGTCGAGCAGGCCGAGGCGTTCGCCGGCGTAGCGGCTGCGCAGCGGCTGCCACCACCATTCGTTATCGAGATACCATTGTACGGTCTTCTCGATGCCGGTGTCGAAATTCTCATGGGCGCGCCAACCAAGCTCGTTCTCCAGCTTGCTCGCGTCGATGGCGTAGCGCGCATCATGTCCCGGCCGGTCGGTTACGAAGCTGATCAGCTCCTGCCGCGGCCGGTTGGCGGGCGCCATTCCGTCGAGCACTTCGCAAATGCGGCGGACGACATCGATGTTGCGCCGTTCGTTGCGGCCGCCGACATTGTAGGTTTCGCCGATACGCCCGCGCTCGATGATCATGTCGAGGGCTCGCGCATGGTCTTCTACGTAGAGCCAGTCGCGCACGTTCTCGCCCTTGCCGTACACCGGCAGTTGCTCTCCCGCGAGGGCGTTGAGAATCGTCAGCGGGATAAGCTTTTCGGGAAAGTGATAAGGCCCGTAATTGTTCGAGCAGTTCGAGACCACGACCGGCAGTCCGTAGGTACGCTGCCACGACTTGGCGAGATGGTCGGACGATGCCTTGGACGCCGAGTAGGGCGAGCTGGGATCGTACGGGGTCTCTTCGGTGAAGAGGCCGTCTTCACCGAGCGATCCATAAACCTCGTCCGTCGAGACGTGGAGAAAGCGAAACTCCGCTTTGCGCCGATCATCCATCTTCGCCCAATGACCGCGCGCAGCTTCGAGCAGGTTGAAGGTGCCGAACACGTTGGTCTGGATGAAGTCTGACGCTCCGGTGATCGAGCGGTCGACGTGGCTTTCCGCCGCCAGGTGCATGATGCGGTCGGGCGCGAATTCGCGCACGGCCTGTTCCATGGCTCCGCGATCGCAGATGTTGGCATGCAGGAAGCGGTAGTTTGCCTGGTCGTTGACGCTGTGAAGCGAGGCGAGGTTACCCGCATAAGTCAGCGCATCCACGTTGAGGACGTCGTAGCCCTTGTCGAGGACGAGGTGCCGAACGAGCGCGGAGCCGATGAAACCGGCCCCTCCGGTAACGATGACTCGCATCAATGGCCTTTCACAGAGAAAAGCGCGGGCAGATCGGCAAGCGCCGGCTGTGCCCGGTCCTTGCCCGAAAGCGTAGCGGCATCGGCGACCTCGGGCCAGTCGATGCCGATATCGGCGTCATCCCAGGCGACACCCTTGTCATGTTCAGGACTGTAATAGTCGGTCGTCCGGTAGGTGATGACGGAGTTCGGCTCCAGCGTGCAAAAGGCGTGGCCGAAACCGACCGGAATCCACAACTGGTTGAGCGCGTCGGCGGAGAGGATGACCGACACCCACCGGCCATATGTTGGAGAATCCCGGCGAAGATCGACGGCGACGTCGAAGACGCTTCCCGCAACGCAGCGGACGAGCTTGCCTTGCGGATGAGGGTCGGTCTGGAAGTGAATGCCGCGGATCGTTCCGGTCCGCGCGCTCAAGGACTGGTTGTCCTGGACGAATTCCACCGGGCCCGCACGATCGATGAACTGCGCAAGCCGGAATGTTTCCGAGAAATACCCTCGCTCGTCCTCGAATTTCCTCGGCGTAAGCTCGAAAGGCCCTTCGATGTCGAAGGTGCGGAATTCCATCGATTTTCCCTGAAAAGCAGTTCGGATCAATCCGGCAGCGACCGCTTAAACGAGCATCGCGCCGATTCAAGGGACAATCGTTTGCAGCCACTGCTCGACGCGGCGGAAATGCTCTTCCCACGTCGGGGCCTTGTATCCCGACATTTCACGGAGCTGACGGGCGCGCTCGGGCCCATCCTCGGTGAAGGCGCGAATCGTCGCCACCCATGCCGACCTGTTCTCCGGTTCAAGATAGGTGGGGATATTGCCGACGATCTCCCTATAGACCGGCAGGTCGCTCGCGATCACCGGCGTGCCGAGGCCAAGCGCTTCCATGACGGGGAGGCCAAACCCTTCCACGAAGGATGGCATCAGAAGGGCGCGCGCGCCTGCAATGAGGCCCGTCAGTTCTTCGTCGGTGCAGGCGCTGACCTCGCGGACTCGATCCGACAGGAGCCCTAAATGGTCGAGCCTGCCGAACACCTCTTCGGCCTCCCAGCCTCGACCACCCACGATCACGAGGTCAGGCGCGCCTTTGCCCATCGTCCTGATCAACGCGGACCACGCGTCGAGCAGAAGAAGATGGTTTTTGCGGGCTTCGATTGTTCCGACCGTGATGAAGTAGGGGCGACGGCTGCCCGGCCGCCGATCGGGTGCCTGGCTCCGATCGACCCCGAGCCACGCCGCAAGACATGGCGGTATTGAGCTGCGTTGAGCGGAGGCGAAACGGTTCAATTCCTCGCTGGTCACGCGTGAGTTGACGATCACTCCGGCTGCGCTGGCGAGCGCGTTGGTCATGCGCCGCCCATGCTTTTCTGCCTCGCCTGCCCGGCAATATTGAGGGTGGGTCAAAGGGATGAGGTCGTGAATGAGGTAGATGGCCTTGAGATGGTTTCGCGCGATCCAAGGGGGCAGGGATGGGTCGTCAAGCCCTGTGTGCCCGACATTGAGATAGATCATGCCGGTCCTTGGAGGAGAGCGCCAGGCAGTTGCCAAAGCAGGACCGAGGACGCGCAGCAGTGCGATGCGCCGTGGCTTGCGGGATGAGAGGAGCGTGCGCCGAAGCCGCTCCGATGACTTCCTCGAGAGGATCAAGATGTGGCCCCGCCGCTGCACGACGAGAAGGGAGCGCGCCCCGAACCAATCGAGATAAGCCAGGCAGACGCGATCGATTCCGGTGGCCGGCCTGCCCCTCCACGAGCGCCAGACGAGGCGCGAGACGTCGAGGAGGTAGCGCGGCGATCTTCCCTCGCTCAAAGCTTGGGAATCGCCTGACCCAGACCGATTGCCGTGAATGCCATCGAGGAAGCGATGCCCATGAACCGGGCGAAGTCCGACAGTGGCGCCGTGCTCACGTAGAGCACGTCCTTGTTCTTGATCGGGAAGCTTTGTGCGACGAAGAAGGTGGCCGGATCCCTTAGGTTCACCCGGTAGATGACGGGGATTCGGCCGTCGGGCGTGCGCCTTGCCGTCGCCGCGAGTGCCGGATCGAGGTTCGCCGGCTCCTCAAGTCGGAAGATAAAGACACCGCGGATGTCTGCCTGTTCGCTCTTCAGACCGCCAACGCGACCCAAGGCCTGCGCCAATGTCAGGCCGGTTCCTTCGAACGGGATCTCCGCGCTCACGCCGGTGGCGCCGAGCGAGGTGAAGCTGAACGGCTGATAAAGGGCCGTTACAACGTCGTTTGGACGCAAGTGAATGTTCTGCGCGGGATCGTGGATGACCGCCTCGAGCGGAAGACTGGCTACGCGATCGCCGCGCGTGATCTGGATCGTCATCTTGCCAATGGGCTGCTTGACGCCTCCCGCGCTGGCAATGACGTCGAGCAGCCGTTCGCCGCGCGGGGTCAATGGGATTCGCGCATTTGTCGCGACATCGCCAACAACGGTGACCGTTGCGTTCGCGTTGGTTGCCATTTGCACCGAAACCTGCGGGTCGTGCGCCTTGCCGGCCAACCGGGATACGATCGCGCGCTCGATTTCTCTGGGCGTACGGCCTGCGGCCTGGATCGCGCCCGCGAACGGGACTCGGATCAAGCCGTCGCTATCGACCATCATTTCGGGAAGCGCAGTACGCTGGCCCAGCCCCGCAGTCATCGCCGCCATCGAGGAACTGTCAGAGGCTCCAAAGCTCGTGTTCGATCCGAACAGCACTGCCGGCGGTGCTTCCCAGATGGTTACTTCCAGGACATCGCCGCGGCCGACCACCGCCGCCTCCGGCGGGAGATCGCCGAGAGTCTGGGAGAAGGGGACGACATAATTGTTGGCAGCGGCCTGGCGAGCGACGCCCTCCGTCACGTCGACGACCTTAATGATGCCCGAGCCCATTGGCGCGCCGGCGGAACCCTTCACGATTGAAGCGGAAGGCCCGCTCGAGCCAAGGGACGAGCAGGCGGCAAGCGAAGCCAGCAACGCGCATGCGCATAGCTTGGCCACGTTCCTGCCCGAGCCGCGGACATTACGCGGCAAGAGATCGCTCATTACCCCTCCACTTGAAGAATCCTGCGCTCTCTAAAAAGCTTAGCCGCATTTCTCAACGGTGAACGCCGTCGAAGCCGACATATACACTTCCAGGCGCCTCCGCCTTATAGAGACAGCACGTTCAATGCCTGTTAAGGCTGTCGCGGGGAAGGCCGCGCGGCGCCTATCGGCTCAGGAAAGCGTTGTAATGTTTCAGGAAATTCAGCCGTTCAAGCGGCGTGAGGCAGCTGCCGAAAAGGACGACGCAACGTCGGTCAAGACAGTTAGATCGTCGCGCGTGCTGCGGCTTAAGAATTGGCTCTTCTTGGGTGCCGTGGTCGTCCCGACTTTGATTGCCATCCTCTACTACGGCTTCCTTGCTTCAGACGTGTACATCTCGGAATCGAGGTTCGTCGTCAGGAGCCCGGACAAGCCCGCTGTGTCGGGACTCGGCGTCATCCTGAAAAGTGCTGGCTTCGCCAATGCCGGAGATGAAATCTACGCTGCGCAGTCGTTTGCGTCGTCTCGCGATGCACTTCGTGCGCTCAATCGCAACGGCGCTTTTGAAAAAGCGTACACCCGGCCTCATATTTCCGTCGTCGATCGGTTCAACCCGTTCGGAACCGGGGGATCATTCGAGGACCTCTACAAATATTTCCAGGGCAAGGTCGGGCTTCAGAATGACTCCTCCACGGCCATCACGACGCTGACCGTCCGCGCTTATACTCCGCAGGATGCCCAGCGCTTCAACCAGCAATTGCTCGAAATGTCGGAGTCGACCGTCAACCGCCTGAACGAGCGTGGGCAGGAAGACCTGGTCCACTATGCAGAGGCCGAAGTCGATGCGGCCAAGCTCAAGTCGCAGGAAGCGGCGATGGCGCTCGCCGCCTATCAGAACCGTTCGCAGGTCGTCGACCCGGAAAAGCAAGCCGCGGCCCAGATGCAGATGGTCTCGAAGCTGCAGGACAACATCATCGCTTCGAAGGCGGAACTCGCGCAGCTCGAGCAATACACGCCGCAGAACCCGCGCATTCCGGTCGTCCGCACGCAGATCGCCACCATCCAGGGCGAGATCAACCGTCAACTTGGCGCCATCGCCGGTAATCGCGGCTCGCTCGCCGCAGCGGGTGTTCGGTTCCAGCGGCTCCAGCTCGAGAACGAATTTGCGGGCAAGCAACTGGCGGCCGCGCTCGCTTCGCTTGAGCAGGCGCGTAGCGAATCTCAGCGCAAGCAGGCCTACGTCGAACGGATCGTCGAGCCGAACCTGCCCGACGAGCCGATCGAGCCGCGTCGACTGCGCGGGATCTTCGCGACCTTCGCGCTGAGCCTCCTGGCCTACGGCATCCTGCGCATGCTGCTTGCGGGCGTGAGAGAGCATGCCCTCTAGTCGCGTTGTTCCCGTTCCGGGAGCGCTGTTGAGATCGAAGCCGTGGACGGTTCAGCGCCGTGTCCTCAGCGCACTCGTGATGCGCGAACTCCTGACCCGCTACGGTCGCAATAACATCGGCTTCCTTTGGTTGTTTCTCGAGCCGATGCTCTTCACGCTGGCGATCACGGCGTTTTGGGCTCTCACCCGGTCGATCCACGGATCATCCATTCCGATCACGGCTTTCGCGCTCACCGGTTATTCGTCTGTCCTGCTTTGGCGAAATCTGGTGGGCAGATGCATCAATGCGATCCAGACCAACAAGTCCCTGCTCTACCACCGTCAAGTGACGGTCACAGACCTCTATTTCGGCCGTATCATTCTGGAGGTGCTGGCCATTTCGACGAGCGTCGTTGCGCTTGGAGGCGGGATGTTCCTGCTTGGCTGGATGCCTCCGCCGGAGGATGCCTTCAAGGTCTTGGAGGGCTGGATAGTCCTGTCCTGGTTCGGCGCCGTGCTCGCGCTGACCATTGGCGGCCTCGCCGAGAAGGTGACGATCATCGGGAAGCTATGGCCGCCCTTCGCATTCATCCTGTTCGCTTTCTCGGGCGTGGGCTTTCTGGTGGATACGCTGCCGCCCGCCATGCAAAACGCGGTCCTTTGGCTGCCGATGGTGAACGTGCTCGAATATGTGCGTGATGGGTGGTTTGGCTCGGCCTTCCAGGCCCATTACGACATGGAATATGTCCTCGTCGTCAACCTGCTGATGACGTTCGTCGGACTAAGCCTGGTTCGCCAAGTGGGATTGGACACGAGCGACGAATGATTCAGCTGACGAACGTCTGTAAGGATTATCCGACCCGCGTGGGAATGCGCCGGGTGCTCCATAACGTCGACCTGACGATCAGGCCCGGCGAGCGCATCGGGATCCTCGGCAGGAACGGCGCAGGCAAGTCCACGCTCGTGCGCTTGATCAGCGGCGCCGAACCTCCGACCGTAGGAACGATCGAACGAAACATGTCCGTCTCCTGGCCGCTGGCGTTCAGCGGCGGAGTCCACGGGGCGTTGACCGGCGCGGATAACGTCCGTTTCATTTGCCGCATCTACGGCGTCGATTTCGAGCCTCGGTTCGACTTCGTGAGGGAATTCACGGAGCTCGGATTGTACCTCGATGAGCCGGTCTCGACCTACTCGTCGGGCATGAAGGCTCGGCTTGCGTTCGCGATCTCGATGACGATCGATTTCGACTGCTACCTGATCGACGAGGTCCTCTCGGTTGGCGATGAGGGCTTTCGGGATCGATGCAAGGCGGAGCTGTTCGAAAACCGTCGCGACAAGGCGATGCTGATCGTGTCGCACAGCCATCGCTATCTAAAGGACACGTGCGAGCGCTTCCTGCTGTTCCGCGACGGCGTGGTCGAACAATATGACGACTTCGACGAAGTGTATTTCCAGTACAAGGCGATCATCGGCGAGGCCTTCGCGTCGAAGGAGGAGATGGTCGCTGCAATCAAAAAGATCGAGGCGCGGGCCGCCGCCTCCTAACGAATGGCCGTCATCGAGCTCCATCCAGACGTCGACAATTACATCGTCCAGCTAAGCTCGTCTGAGATTCGCGAGCGGGGCGGGGTTGCTGACCTGGTCGAGGATGGCAAGGTCGTGATCATCAGCGATTTCCGGGTAGATCTGGACGACGGAATCCTCGACCAGCTTGCCAAGTCCACGGAAGCAATCGAAGATCCCGCAGTTCGTCGCGCGCTGAAAAAGCTTCACTCGACCTCTTTTTTCGAGGGTTCGCCGCCCAGCCGGCGCTGGGGTGGCCGCCTTCGCTTTGAAGATCCCGTGAGGCAGGCGCTCTTTGACACCTTGTGCAAGGGCGATCCGGCATTGTTTCAGCGGGCAGCGAGCATGCTCCGCAAAGCTCATGAAGATGCGCAACGCATCTACGAAGCGTGTTTCATGGGTTATCGAGCCTACAGAATCGTGCCCAGCGTCCGACTGACCCGGACCCTCTTCGAAAACCTGCATTGGGACGAGCATTGGCTGGAAGGGGATTTCCATACCGCACGGGTCTTCGCCAATCTCGATAGCCGCCCCCGGGTTTGGCACCTCAGTCATCGGCTGCCCGACATGATGCGAGCATGCTACCGTGAACATCATCTCGAGCGTTTCGCGGGGGAAGATCCCAACGAACTGCTTACTTACCTCAATGCGGAGATGCTCGGCGGGCTGCGGGAGCGGTGGAAGGACGACCTGCCGAGGCATCGGATCGCCTTCGAACCCGGCGAGGTCTGGGTCGGCGAATCCCGGCTGGTCTCCCACCAGATTTATTATGGAGAAGCCGCGCTCGTTTACATGTGGTTGGTCGATCCACATTCGATGGTGAACCCTGACAAGCGCTTCAACCTTCAGGTGGAGCAAGTTCACGCGGAGATGCAGCACCAGCAACGTGCCGCGGCAAGCGGAACCTGAGCATGTTCGTCAGGGCGCCCGAAGCACAAAGTGAAAATCCTTGTGGTTCGGGGTATGCTCGATCACGTAGCTCTCGTAGCCCAGCCGATCGACCGCAAGTTGCAACAACATCTGGCAGTTGATGTTGTCATAGTAATGGACGTGGATCGATTGGCTGCGACCCATCGCTTTGGATATTTCCGGATGTCGCTCCGGCAACCGCAGGTGGCGGAGATAGTGGCGATCCGACGGCAGCCATTGTCCCGCCTCGTATTCATCCAACCATTCTGCGACCGTGCTGCGCTCCTGAACTGCGTCCTTGGTTCCGGCTAAGTCGGGGACGACGCAGATGACCTTGCCGCCAGGCGCGAGCTTTCTCCGCCACCGCTCGAGATGCCCGATCGGGTTCGCAAGATGCTCGAACACATGACTTCCGAAAATGAAGTCGAGAGACCCGTCAGGCACGGGAAGGTCTGACGCTTCGCCGACGACGTAATTGCCCCACAGTTCGGGCCGGACGGGGAACTTGCCGCTCTTGTTGTAAAGCTCGTTCCACTCTTCGGGCGGCATCTGCTCGACGTAT
>DATMHD010000267.1:0-2270 GCA_035555075.1 Sphingomicrobium sp.
CGACTGCTGCCGATGGGCTAAGAGGGCCGCCGGACGACCGCGACCAGGCTCACTCCAAACGGCATCGGCACGCGTCCAAGAAGCGGCGATTCGAGACGGAAGATCCGCTCGAGCGCGGCGTTCATCAAATCGCCTGGAAGCTTGTCGTCCGCGGAAGCCTTGCGGGTGATCTTTCCCATCAGCCGTGCAGCAGCCACGAGCGGATAGAGGAAGGTGTTGAAATAGCTCAGAAGCTCGACTTCAAGACCGCTCCTTAAGAACAGCTCCGCAAGCTGCTTCTTGGTGTAGCGCCGGAAGTGATCGTCGGCAGCATCGTGCGCGCTCCAAATCCATGGATTTGCGGGAACGGTGAGAAGGAGTGCTCCCCCCGGCTTTAGACGGCGGTGGATCGCGCGAAGTGAAGCAAGATCGTCGGGCACGTGCTCAAGGACGTCGAGAAGTGCAACGAGGTCGTAGGAATTGCGCTCGAACATCGAAAGGTCGGGGAGCTTGGCTTCCTTGACCTCGCCCCTGAGGCGCTTGTTCGCAACTGCGCGGGCAGAAGCATCGAGTTCGCTCGCCTCGACCTTTCCGAACGCCTTGAGCATCTGAAGATTATGCCCGGTCCCGCAGCCGACCTCGAGGACCCGGGCTTTGCTTGGCGGCTGGACGACGCGCTCGATCAGGCTCTTGAGGATCGCGCGGCGCGCGATGAACCACCAGTGGACCTGGTCGAGCTCGGCCATCCGGTCGAAAACCGCGCGTTCCATATGCGTTGCAAGCCTCCCGTCCTGGCCTTTCTCTGGCGCCAAGAAGTAAAGGTCTCGTAAACCATTACAGCCTAGCCTTTCCTCGAACGGAGAAAGATGTGGCTGCCCAGCGCAAGAAACTTGCAATCGCTTCGCCTGCCCTGGTCGGGGACCTTCAGGCCGCGCTCGTCAAGCGCGGCATGGTTGCGCCGCTCCTCTCCATCGTCGTTCCGGTCAAGAACGAGGAAGATGCAATCCTTCCCTTCCTCGACCGCGTAGGTGCAATCCTTGACCGCATCGCGCCTGACGAGGGCTGGGAAATCCTGTTCGTGGACGATGGCAGCAGCGATGCGACGCTTGCAGCGATCATCGCTGCAAACCAGCGCGACCCGCGTGTTCGCGCACTCTCCTTCTCCCGCAATTTCGGGAAGGAAGCAGCGCTGAGCGCTGGTCTCGACCATGCGAGGGGAAGCGCCGTGGTCCCCATGGACGTGGACATGCAGGATCCCCCCGAAGTCCTCGAGGAGATGGTTTGCAAATGGCGTGACGGCTTCGACATGGTGTTCGGGGTCCGCCGGTGCCGCGCGAGCGATCCATTGCCCAAGCGGCTGACGGCGGGCCTTTATTACCGCGCGCACAATTGGGTCAGCCAGGACAAGATCCCCGAGAACGCGGGCGACTTCCGGTTGATGGACCGCAAGGTCGTCGACGTGATCCGCGCACTTCCGGAGCGCAACCGGTTCATGAAAGGCCTGTTCGCCTGGGCAGGGTTCAAACAGGCCGCGGTTGAATATGACCGCGTCGAACGCGAGACAGGCACGACCAAGTTCAACTACTGGAAGCTCTGGACGCTTGCCCTCGACGGGATCACCTCCGCTTCCACGGTTCCCCTTCGCATCTGGTCCTATGTCGGAGCCCTCATCGCACTCTTCGCCCTTGGCTATGCGGGATTCATCGCCTTTGACACGATGGTCTTTGGCAACCGCGTGCCAGGCTATGCCTCGATCATGGTCTCGGTCCTGTTCCTCGGCGGCGTCCAGCTGATCTCCCTTGGAGTCCTCGGCGAATATGTTGGCCGGATCCTCACCGAGACCAAGCAGCGGCCGCTCTACGTGATCAGGGATAGCATCGGGATTGAGCCCGAAGTGGTTCGTTAGCAGGCTTTTGATGAACGCGGGATCCGCTCTAAGGGAGCGCCCGCCTCACGCCTGAAGTTCAGCGGCCAAGGACCTGGTCGACAAGCTGCCGCAGGTTCGAAAATTCGGCAAGCCGAAGGCCACCGTTTCCATTGGCTCCCCTGGGTGCCCATGCCGATTCAAAGCCGAGCTTTGCGGCTTCCTTCATCCGCAAGGCGGAATGCGCGACAGGGCGTACTTCCCCCGACAGGGCGATTTCCCCAAGAATGACGGATTCGCTCGGCACCGGCCGTTCGGACAGGGCCGAGACAAGCGCTGCGGCGACTGCAAGGTCCGCAGCGGGGTCGCTCAATCGATAGCCGCCGGCGACGTTCAGATAGACTTCGGGCGTTGCAAAGCTCAGTCC
>DATMHD010000268.1:0-5402 GCA_035555075.1 Sphingomicrobium sp.
AAGGATCCTCAAGGCGCCCGGAAAGCCACCCTCGGCGCGGCGCCGCTTGTTGATCGCAAAATTGAGCCCCGCCATCACCGGCGTGGTCTTCAGATCTAGATCATGGCCGTAGAGCGGAAGCCCGGCCTCGAGCCGGAGCGAATCGCGCGCTCCAAGGCCGATGGGCTTTGCAAGCTCGTGCGCGGTGATGCTGTCGGCAAGATCGGCCGCGGCAATCCCTGGAACCGAGATCTCGAAGCCGTCCTCGCCCGTATAGCCTGAGCGGCTGATCCAGAGATTGTGGCCGTTCCAGCGGAAGGGGCCACCGTGCATGAAGCTGAGCTCGCCCACCCCCGGAATGATGGTCTCGAGGACTTCCGCCGCTTTGGGACCCTGGAGGGCGAGGAGCGCCTGTTCCTTCATATAGTCGACCACGATCTCGCCAGGGAGACGCGAGCGCATCACGTCCATGTCGCCGTGCTTGGTCGCGCCGTTCACGACAACGTAGAAATCCTCGCCCCGGCGGGTCGCCATGAGATCGTCGATGATCCCGCCATCCTCGTCGAGGAGCAGGGAATATTTGGGGACCATGTCCTTTGCGGCGCGAAAGTCGCCCGGCATCAGCGTTTCGAGCGCAGCATCGACGCCTTGCCCGTGGACCAGGAGCTGGCCCATGTGGCTGACGTCGAACAGGCCGGCATTCTCCCTCGTCCAGAGATGCTCGGCGATGATGCCCTCATATTGGACCGGCATTTCATAGCCCGCGAAGGGGACCATGCGCGCGCCCCTGGAGCGGTGCCACGCATCGAGCGGAAGCTTGTCGAGTGCCTGGGGCTCGGTGCCCGCGCCACCTTGGGGATCGCCGCTATAGGGCGTTCCCCGCGCCTGGGTGTCGTCGGTCGGACCGTTGTGGACTTCCCTGCTCATAGAAATCGCGCTCCAGAAAAAGGTGCGACGGACAAGGCTCTGCCTTCAATAAGAGCCGGTGCCAGCCGCCCCCGTCTGTCCCTAGCGCCTGAGAGCTTTGCCCCTTCGGCGGCCCACCTCGCAAGGTGGACACTTTCCAGACTGTCAGGCGCGCGCGGTCCGTTGTGCCTGAGAGATTCCGGGGGCGGTTGCTCCTTCGGCGGTGGCTCGTCGCCACACTCTCCCGCGCGGCCATTCCGGAGCTTTGACCCTCCGGCGACGGGCGGGAGCCTTGGCGGCCCCCGAAAGCCGAGTCAACGCGAACTTGTCGCGTCTTAAGGCCTAGCGGGTGGCGTTATACTTCAGCTGGTCCTGCGTCAGCTGGAAACCCACCAGATGCTCGAAGGTCGCATTGGCGACCGCCGACTGGACGCCGGGCTCGGAGAGCGGATCGATTGCAGCCTCGGCTTCGCCGGCCTTGCGCGGACGGGTGAGGATCGCCCGCACATTGGCTGGAAGGGTCGCAACGGAGCGGTTCACGCGGACGCTCGCCTGCGCCCTTGTCGTCGCATGCTGGCTCCCGGCCGGGAAATTCAAGGCAACGGCGCCGATCTGCTTGGCGGCGATATTGCTGCCGCCCCGAAGCGCAACGTCGAAATAGGGAAGGATCACCTGGCGGGCGGGGCCGGCGTCGCGGCGAAGGCCAACGACGGTGAAGGTGATCGTCGAGACAACGTCATTCCCGGCATCCTGGCAGAAGGCGCGAAGCTGCGTGATCGTCGCACTGACGTCGATCGCGCGCGAATCGCGACTGTCGGCGGGGTTGAAGAGCGTGACATCGCCCGTTCCCGCAGGAATTCCGGCGATCGGGCAGGTGCTGCGCACAGCATAGACACCGCCCCCATTCTCGTCGGTGAGGTCGCCCGCGTGGCGGCACCCGCCGAGCAGCGTCAGGGCAGTAAGAGCGGCAAGGCGGAGCTTCACTTGGGAACGGTTCCTTTGAGGAGGCGAACTGGCCCGCGTTCATAGGAAGGGCCTTCTATGGCTGCAAGCGATGCCTTACATGGCCTGCACCGTGCCTGAACCTAGAAACCCGCTTCCACACCTTAGAGTCGTGATTGCCGCCCCGCGCGGTTTTTGCGCCGGCGTCGACCGCGCGATCCAGATCGTCGAGCTTGCGCTCGAGCGGTTCGGCGCTCCCGTCTACGTCCGCCACGAGATCGTCCACAACCGCTTCGTCGTCGAGCGCTTGAAGAGCATGGGCGCATTGTTCGTCGACGAGCTCGATGAAGTTCCCGATGATCGCCCCGTCGTCTTCTCGGCGCACGGCGTTCCAAAGTCGGTGCCAAGAGCAGCCCAGGACCGGGGGCTCACCTACGTCGATGCGACCTGTCCCCTCGTTTCCAAGGTCCATCGCCAGGCCCAGCGGCTGATCGAGGAAGGCCGCCACATCCTCTTCATCGGCCATGCCGGACACCCCGAGGTCATCGGCACCTTCGGCCAGGTGCCGACAGGCTCCATGACCCTTGTCGAAACCGTCGAGGACGTCGCCGACCTCTCCGTCCCCGAAGCTGCCGAGCTTGCGTTCCTCACGCAGACCACCCTGTCGGTCGACGATACGGCAGCGATCGTCGATGCGCTGAAGGCCCGCTTCCCGGCGATCCGAATGCCAAGGAGCGAGGACATCTGCTACGCGACCTCGAACCGCCAGGCGGCGGTGAAGTCGATCGCGCCCGAGTGCGACCGCATCCTCGTGATCGGCGCGCCCAACAGCAGCAACTCGCTTCGCCTCGCCGAGGTCGCCGAACGGATGGGCGTTCCTGCGCGCCTCATCGAACGCGCGTCCGACATCGACTGGGAATGGCTCGGCGAGCCCGGAACATTGGGGATCACTGCAGGCGCATCGGCGCCCGAACTTCTGGTCCGCGAAGTGGTCGACGCGCTCCGCTCACGCTTCGAACTTGAAGAAGTCGAAGCCGATCATTCGCCCGAGCGCATGACCTTCAAGCTGCCCCGCGAGCTGACCTCTGACCGAGCTGCCTGAAGTCGACATCTTCACCGATGGCGCGTGCCGCGGGAACCCTGGCCCGGGTGGCTGGGGCGCCCTATTGCGCATGGGCGGCAAGGAGCGCGAGATTTCGGGCGGAGAAGCGCTCACCACCAACAACAGGATGGAGCTCCTCGCGGCCATCAGGGCCCTCGAGGCATTGAAGCGGCCGTGCCGTGTGCGCCTCCATACCGACAGCATCTATGTCCGGGACGGGATCACCCGCTGGGTCCATAATTGGCAGCGGAATGGCTGGCGCACCTCCGACAAGAAGCCGGTCAAGAATGCCGAGCTCTGGCAGGAGCTGATCAAGGCTGCGGCGCCCCACCGGATCGAATGGCACTGGGTGAAAGGCCACAGCGGTCATCCCGAGAATGACAGGGTGGATGCGCTCGCCTGCGCTGCTGCAGACGACCAGCGGACGCACCACCGGCTGTGAATTAAAGTTCACTTTTGATGGGGTGTCGGCAGGATTAAATGTTCGCCCGTCACCGACTCTCTCGTTCCCCTGTTGGAAAGTTGGTGAGGGGAGGCGTCACCCGCGCCTCCCCAACTGTTACCAACCTCTTTTCAAGCGAAACGGCGCGGCGAAAAGACCGCAGGATCAATGCGCTCGACCATTGGATCGGGCTCTTCCCCAAGGAGCTGGAAGGCGGCAAGCCTTGCTGCCGCGACCGAGGTCTGGATGCCAAAACCGCCCTGCCCCGCGCACCAGAAGAGACCAGGCTCCCTTGCATCGAATCCATAAACTGGGAGCCTGTCGGGAGCAAAGCTCCTTAAGCCCGCCCAGCTCCGCTCGACCCTATCGACCGGCCAGTCGACGACATTCGTGAAACGATCGATCGCAGTTGCGATATCGATCTCCTCCGGCGCCGCATCACAGGGGTCCGTCTCGATCTCGTCGTGGGGACTGAGCCACAGGCTCCTGTCGCCTTCGCCCTTGAAGTAGAAGGTGCCCTCCGCATCATCGACGAGCGGCAAGTCCTTGAGGCCTTCTCTCCCGACCCGGAGCTGCACCATCGTCCGCCGCTTGGGGCGGATGTCGAGAGGTTGGGTGCCGCACACCTTCGCCACCTCGTCGGCCCATGCGCCAGCAGCATTGACGATGATCGAGCCTTGGAGGGTCGAACCGTCCTCGAGTCTCACCTCCCAGGTCCCGCCGCGCCGCCTCGCGGAAGCCAGCCTCGAGCGAAGGACGATTGCCCCGCCCTCCTTGCGGTATTTCCGCAGGAACGCGCCGTGGAGGCCGCCCGCATCGATGTCGGCGCAGCCGGGCTCGAACAGCGCCCGACGCCATTCCCCCCGGACCCCTGGAAGCATGCGCTCGAGCTCCTCGCGCTCGATGATTCGCGTCTCGACCGCCGGCGGAAGCTCAGGCAGCTCGCCCTTCGTCAGATGAAGGTCGCCCCGCGTTCGAAGGAAGCCGTGCTCGGAGAAATCCCGGGGCGGCGAATCGAGGAACGGGCGCGACGCGATACTGAGCTTTGCAACCTCCGGTCCGCCGTAGCTCTCGAGGTAGAAAGCGGCCGACCGGCCCGTCGAATGATAGCCGCAATGCTCCTCGGCCTCGATGATGAGGCATCGCCTTTTTCGGGCGATCTCCGCCCCGAGGCTTGCTCCGGCGATCCCTCCGCCGACGATGATGACGTCGAAATTGTCCATTCCGGCCGATGGTTACGAATTGGAAAGCCGCACCGTCTAGGGGTGGCAATCATGTTCAACGGTGTGTTTACCGATCTTCTGCTCCTGTGGCTTGCAGCAACGCTCATCGTCGCTGCAGTGATCGACACCCGCACCTTCACCATTTCGAACCGGCTCAACCTCGCGGTCGCCTTGGGGGCGCCCGTCTACTGGATGTCGATCTCGCTTGCGCCCTGGCCGGGCATGGCGGTCCATCTTGCGGCAGCTCTCACGGTGTTCGCGCTGCTCGCCGGCGCTTTTCATTTCGGGATGATGGGCGGAGGCGACGTCAAGCTCGCGGCCGCCTTCGCGCTCTGGTTCCCGATAGCGTCCACCGTCAAGTTCCTCGTGCTGATGTCGGTCGCCGGCGGCGTCCTGACGTTGGTCATTGTCGCCTGGCACCGCGCGGCTCGCCGCGAGGGACGTCCAGGCATTCCGTATGGGGTCGCGATCGCCTTCGGCGGTCTCGCGATTCTCGCCCAACGGTTTCTTAACCAATTTGTCTGATTTCTGAGGCTGTTCAAGGGGCCCGTCAGGGGGAGGCGATTTCGCCATGGATGTGAAGAAGCTCGCGCTGCTCGTTGGAGCGCTGGTCATCGCGGTCGTGACCGCAGTTATGGCCAAAAACATGTTCGCCGGTGCCGCTGCGCCGCAGGCTGCTGCTGCGCCCGTACCGCTCGGACCAAAAGTGCTGGTCGCCAAGAAGGCGTTGCCAGTCGGCACCATCATCGATGCCGACAGCTTCACGCTTCAGCCCTGGCCCAAGGAACTGATGCAGAACGCTTATTAT
>DATMHD010000269.1:0-3101 GCA_035555075.1 Sphingomicrobium sp.
CTCCGCAAGCGCGATCAGCCGATCTGTCGAGTCTTCGCGCCGGTCGAGGATCACATCCTCGCAGGCTTCGCGAAGCTCGGGATCGATTTGGTCATAGACATCGAGCTGGCCGGCGTTGACGATCCCCATGTCCATCCCCGCGGGGATTGCATGAAACAGGAACACGCTGTGCATCGCGCGGCGCACCGGCTCGTTGCCACGAAAGGAGAAGCTGAGATTGGAAAGACCGCCCGAGATGTGCGTGCCGGGACAGCGCCGGCGGATTTCGCTCGCTGCCTCGATGAAGTCGATTGCGTAGCGCCGGTGCTCCTCGATCCCCGTTGCAACTGCGAAGATGTTGGGGTCGAAGATGATGTCGCCCGGTTCCGTTCCGTCGGCGACAAGCAGCTTGTAGGCGCGCTCGCAGATCTCGACCTTGCGCTTGGCAGTGTCGGCCTGCCCGATTTCGTCGAAGGCCATTACGACGACGGCAGCGCCATAAGAGCGGCATTTGCGGGCAAGCTCGAGGAATGGGCCTTCGCCTTCCTTCATCGAGATCGAGTTCACGATGGGCTTTCCGGACACGCATTTGAGGCCAGCCTCGATGACGCTCCACTTGGAGCTGTCGATCATCACCGGCACGCGAGCAATGTCGGGCTCCGCCGCAATTCGCTTCAGGAAGATGCTCATGGCCTGCTCTGAATCGAGCAGGGCCTCATCCATGTTGACGTCGACGATCTGTGCGCCGTTCTCGACCTGGTCCCGAGCGACCTCGACCGCCGCGTCATAGTCCCCGACCAGCACCAGCTTCTTGAAGCGGGCAGATCCGGTGACGTTGCAGCGCTCGCCGATATTTACAAAGCGTGCGCCTGCGCCCGCATCATTCACGCGTGTCATCTCCAAGTTAAGCGGCAATCAGCATCGGCTCGAGCCCTGCAAGCAGTGTGCCGGAGCGCGGAGCCGGGGCGACGCGCGGCGTGCAATCGCGCACCGCCCCGGCAATGGCAGCGATGTGCAGGGGAGTCGTCCCGCAGCAGCCGCCGACAATGTTCACGAGCCTGTTTTCGGCCCAGTCACGAACCTGGGCCGCGGTCTGTTCGGCCGCCTCGTCATATTCGCCGAGTTCATTCGGCAGGCCGGCATTGGGATACGCCATCACCAGTGTGTCCGCGAGCGCCGACAGGGCGGTCAAATGCGGTCTCAGCTGCGCCGCCCCGAATGAACAGTTGAGCCCGATCGTCACTGGATGTGCATGGCGAACCGAGGCCCAGAATGCTTCAACCGTGTGGCCCGAGAGATTGCGGCCGGAAAGGTCGGTGAGAGTCATGGAGATCATGAGCGGCAGCTCGCGGCCGAGTGCCTGCTCGGCCTCGAGCGTTGCCATGATCGCCGACTTCGCATTGAGTGTATCAAAGATCGTCTCGATGAGAATGAAGTCGACGCCGCCCTCGACCAGTGCATCGATCTGCTCTCGATAGACGGCTTTGACCTGATCGAAATCGACCTCGCGGAAGCCCGGATCATTCACGTTGGGTGAGAGCGAGAGCGTCTTGTTCGTCGGACCCAGGGCGCCGGCGACCCACCGCTTCTTGCCGTCGCGGTCCGCGACCTCGCGAGTAATGCGGGCCGCTGCCCGGTTGATATCGCCGACGAGATCTTCGGCGCCATAATCAGACTGCGAGATCCGGTTGGCGTTGAAGCTGTTGGTCGCGAGGATCTCGGCACCTGCGTCGGCGAAGCTTTCGCAGATGGACCGCACGACGTCGGGCTTGGTGATATTGAGAAGGTCGTTGTTGCCGCGCTGGTCCTTGAGAAGGCTGAGGCCTCCGCAATAATCGGCACTCTTGAGCTTCCGGTCCTGGATCGACGTGCCGTACGCGCCGTCCTTGATCAAAATGCGCTTTGCAGCCTCTTTGCGCAGGCTTTCCGATGCAGTCATTGTTTGGCCCTCGCGCCGAGAAGGTGGCAGATCGCGTAACTGAGCTCTGCCCGGTTAAGCGTATAAAAATGAAAGTGACGAACGCCGCCGGCGTAAAGCTGGCCACAAAGTTCGGCAGCAACAGTTGCAGCGATGAGTTGCCGGGCAGCCGGAAGGTCATCGAGGCCCTCGAACAGCGCGTCCAGCCACTGCGGGATTGATGCGCCGCAGCTTTGCGCGAACCGGCGCGTCGTCGCGACGTTCGACACGGGAAGGATCCCTGGAACGATCTCCGCATCGAGGCCGGCAGCGGCAGCCTCGTCGCGGAACCGGAAAAAACAGTCCGGCGAGAAGAAGAACTGGGTGATTGCGCGGTCGGCACCGGCGTCGACCTTCCGCTTCAGATTCTCAAGATCGAAGGCGCGCGACGACGAGTCGGGATGGATTTCGGGATAGGCGGCAACCGAGATATCGAAGGGGGCAACTCGCTTGAGGCCGGCGACGAGGTCTGCGGCGTCCCGATAGCCGTCCGGATGCGGCTCGTAGCGGGTGCCGGCCTCGGGGGGGTCGCCGCGAAGCGCAACGATGTTGCGCACGCCAAGCTCCCAATATCCGCGCGCGATGTGATCCACCTCCTCGCGGCTCGAGCCGACGCAGGTCAGATGGGCCGCCGGCGTCAGTGGCGTCTCCTTGAGGATCCTTTCGACCGTCGCGTGAGTGCGTTCCCGCGTCGAACCGCCGGCACCATAGGTCACCGATACGAAACGGGGTCCTAGCGGCTCTAGCGTCTTGATCGATTCCCAGAGGGTCTGCTCCATTTTCTCCGTCTTGGGCGGGAAGAATTCGAAGCTGACTTGGATGTCGCCGCGCGCCTCCGCGAACAGCGGCCGGTGATGCCCTAGGCTCTCGAAAGCGTTCACGCGGCCCTCCGCTGAGGCAATGCTGCCTTGACGCCGCGCCACAGCGTCACGGTCAGTTCACCGCCTTTAAGATGTTGAATCTGGTCGACCTCGAGGCCCGCGGCAGCAAACCAGCCAGCCATCACGTCGTCCTCGAAACCCAGCCGGATATGCGCGTCGCGATCGCGAAGCTCCTCGCGCTCGTGGGCCGCAAAATCCACCACGAGCAAAGTCCCCGAACGGGCAAGAACGCGCGCCGCTTCCGCGATCGCGGAAGCAGGCCTATGGGCATAATGAAGCACCTG